>DASZFO010000315.1 GCA_035939775.1 Pirellulales bacterium
GACGGCCCGCTCCGCTCCGGCTCGCTGGCGCTCGCCTCCGCTGCGCAGGCCGTCCCACGGCGGTGACAATTTCATTCTCCGTCGTACCCACGGGTACGTCGATCACTCGCGCCGAAGAAACATACAAGGGTTTCGCTCGCCATCCTACCGGATGGCTTCACTTCACCCTGGGCTGATCTCCGCCGGCCCTTCAGGCCGAAGACAACTTCGCTCACGCCGTGTCGAGCAGCTTCAGATTCGGGGCCAGTTCGCTGATCTGATCGCCGAGGTAGCGCTTTACTTCGGCGATGGTCTTGAGTTTAAGCGCTCGGGCGACGATCGCTTCCGCGCGTTCGCGGGTGAGATGGCTCGTCAGTTCCTTGATCGTCGGGATGAAGGCGGGGCTCATGCTGAAGCTTCGCAGCCCCATGCCGACGAGCAGGACGAAGGCCCTCGGCGCGCCGGCCATTTCGCCGCAGAGCGTGCAGGGCTTTTCCGCTTTCGTGCAAACGTCGATCGTGTGGGCCAGCACCTTGAGCACGGCCGGGCTGAGCGGCTGGCAGAGATGGCTGACTCGCGGGTTGTCGCGGTCGGCGGCCATCAGGTATTGCACCAGATCGTTCGAGCCGATCGACACGAAATCCACTTCGTTCACGAGCGAGTCGATGCAGATCGCCGCGGCGGGCACCTCGATCATCAGCCCGATCGGCACGTCGCCGCAGGGCTTGCCCAGCCGTTCGAGTTGCCGCTTCGCTTTGAGCACCATGCTCCGCACTTTGCGAATCTCTTCGAGCGTGGTGATCATCGGGAACATCAGGCGGACGCTCTTCTTTCGCCCAGCCGCCGCCCGCAGCACGGCCCGAATCTGCGTAGCGAAGAACTCCGGGTGTTCGAACGACAAGCGAATCGAGCGCCAGCCCATGAACGGGTTCGCCTCGCGATCGTGGCCGAGATAGGGGATCGTCTTATCGCCGCCGAGGTCGAGGGTGCGGATCGTGATGCGCTGATTTGGCGTGGCGGCGATGATCTTCTTGTAGGCCGCGCACTGTTCCTCCTCGCTCGGCACGTCCGGGTGGGTGAGAAATAGATACTCGGTGCGATAGAGTCCAACGCCCGAGGCCCCCATCGCCACGGCGGCCCGCGTGTCGGAAAGATTGTTGATATTCGCCAGCAGCTCGATCTTCACGCCGTCGGCCGTGACAGCCGCCTGATCGCGGTTGGCGGCGAGATGGTCTTTGAGATCGAAGAACTCGCGCTGCAGCTTGCGATAAGCGCTTTCGATCTCCGAATTTGGATTAACGATCACATGCCCTTCGCGGCCATCGACGACGATCGTGTCGCCGTTCTTTACCGTCTTGAGCAGCCCGCGAACGCCGGAAACGGCGGGGATTCCGCGGCTGCGGGCGAGAATCGCGGCATGGCTGGTTTGGCCGCCGGCCTGCGTGGCGATGCCGGCCACTTCGCGATTGCCGAGAAACACGACGTGCGACGGAAGCAACTCATCCGCCACAAGGACGAGCGGCCCGGACGGTTCGTCGGCCTGCGGATGGAGCACTTCCGAAAGATGGCCGCTGATCCGCACGATCACGTCGCGGACGTCGGCCAGCCGCTCCCGGAGATACTGGTCCTTGGTGCGGGCGAACAGGCTGGCATACTCTTGGAGCACCTGGTCGAGCGCGTAAGGCGCGGTTTGATGCTCATCGACGATCCAACGGCGAATCTTCTCGTTGAACGCCGGGTCGCGGAGGATCGATTCGTGGGCCTGGAAGATGGCGGCCTCCGACTTGCCGACCTGCGTGGCGACCTTCAAGTGCAGCGAATGCAGGTCGGCCGCGGTGGCGTCGCGGGCCTTTTCATAGCGGGCCAATTCGGGAAAGACCTCGTCGGCCGCCAACCGGCGCGTCTGCGGGTTCACGAAAATCTCGTGAATGCAATAGGCCGTTCCGACGGCCACTCCCGGCGATACTCCGATCCCCTTTCCCATATTCGAGCATCGTATCAGCCGGCGGGGGAAAGCGGCAACGGCTCGCCCGGGCGAAATCGTTTGGATTCCCCGCCCAGGTGAGCCGTCGTAGGACGTAGTCGAATTCCCTAGAATTCAACTCAACCGATGGCGGCGTGTGATGGAATTCTGGCGAATTCCGTTACGACAGCACTGGCGATCACGAAGTCTTCACGGGAATTTTCTTCGCGGCCGCCCCCGGCATCTTGTTCAAGTGCACGGTAAGCACGCCTCCCTTGTAGTCGGCGTCGACTTTCTCCGCATCGACTCCCGGCGGCAATTCCACGTCGCGCGTAAAGCTGCCGTAGTAACTCTCACGGCGATAAAACGACTGCTCCTTCTTTTCAGACGTTTCCTTTTTCTCCCCGGAGATTCTCAGTCGATTGCCGCTGACCTGGATATCGAGGTCTTTGGGATCGACGCCAGGAATCTCCGCCCGAACGGTAACGTCCTTGTCGGTCTCGGCGACATCGAGCGACGGCGACCATTGGGTCAGATCACCGAGGGATTGGCTAGCCGCCGAAAAAGGGTCGTGAAAGAAATGATCGAACAGTCGGTTCATTTCCGTGCGGAATTCGCCGAGCGGCGAAAGGGCATGCGAACCGCCGTTCTCCTTCCCTTTGCTTCTCCAAGGAATGAGATTCATGGGATCCTCCGTTTTCAGATGAACTCTTTTTGCTTGAATTACTTCACTGCCACCTTGATCTTGCGCGGCTTCGCCGCCTCGGCCTTTGGCAGATGCAGCGTGAGCACTCCGTCCGTCAGCTCAGCCGAAATGCCGCTCGGGTCGATCTGCTCGCTGATGCGGAATGTGCGATAGTAGTCGCCAATCCCGTATTCACGGAGCAGAAAACTCTCGCGCTCGACGCGGCCGTTGGTCACGCGCCCATGAATGCTCAAAGCGCCGTCTTGGAAGTCGATCTCGACCTCATCCGGGTCTACGCCGGGCATGTCGGCAAGAATGAGCAGTTCCTCGGGCATCTCCACGATATCCACGTCAGGGCGATAGAATTGCCCGCTTCGCGTATGCTCCAGTGCGCCCACCTCGGCAGTTGCACTCTGTTGACTGATTTCATTTGCCATGACGAGTATCTCCTATTTCCTTCTTACTTGTTTCTTCAAATCCCGTTCCGGCGGGGACAACTTGACCTACCGTCCTGCGGCTCGCCGCTCACTTCGTCGCTTTCACTTGAATGTGCCGAGGTTTCGCAGCTTCGGACTTGGGGAGCGTGATCAGGAGCACGCCATTGTTGAGCGCCGCGTTCACTTTGTCGGCATCGACTTCGACCGGCAATCGTAAAACGCGGGTGAACCTACCACTCGGCCGTTCGCGGCGATGGAAGGTCAGGCCGCTCTCATTGACCGGCCGGCGCTCCCCCTTGATCGTCAATTCATCGCCGACAACGGAAACATCAAGATCCTCGCTCTTGACCGCCGGCAGTTCCGCTTCAACAAGCAGGTTGTCACCCTCTTCCCACACGTTGAATGGCGGAAATGCGCGGGCCATCGCTAACGGCGCTCCCCAAGCCAGATCGGGCGGGCTAGAAAAATCGGAATAGAGTCGCTCCAGATCGGTGCGAAATTGTTGGATCGGGAACAGAATTCCATTGCGTCGTCGAACCATAATGAAAGCCTCCTTATCGAGCCTATTGAGAAAACGGATTCTTTGCAGATCGGATTGCATCTGCTGAATGTCGTGACAGGCCACACTTAACACTGCACACCAAAAAGCAAAGTCCGTGCCAATTCCGATCGAGATGGAATGACGTTAATCATTGGCAGAATTGGGTTTAGAAATGGCGGTAGTTAGCACTTGACCGGCCGACGCCTGCCAAGCTGGCAGCAATCGTGGAACGCGGCTTCTGGTTTCGGTTGTCGCCAGTCGATATGGCGTCTATACTGAGCGGCTTGAATTAACTTTGGGAGAATGCGGCAACTGCCAGCGGCGGCAAAGTTAAGTACTCTGCCGCGTTGATGTTAGTTGCTCGCGAGTCGCGATTTGCCCCATGCGTTTCACTCTTCTCGACCGAATCGTTCACCTTGAGCCGGGCAAACGAGTCACGGCGGTGAAGGCCCTGGCCTTGGCCGAAGAGTATTTGGCGGACCATTTTCCGTCATTTCCGGTCATGCCGGGGGTGCTCATGCTCGAGGCGATGACCCAGGCCGGGGCCTGGCTGGTCCGGGCGGGCGAGGATTTCGCCCATAGCATGGTCGTGCTGAAAGAGGCGCGAAACGTCAAGTACAGCAGTTTTGTCGCCCCCGGCCAGACGCTCACGGTCACCGCCGAAATCATCAGCCACGATTCCCGCCAAACGAAGCTCAAGGCCCAGGGCACCGTGAATGGCGAAGTTCAACTCAGTGGGCGATTGGTGCTGGAGCGTTACAATCTGGCCGATGAAGGAATTGGGACCGCCGATGACGACGCCCGAGTGAAACGCGAATTGCGCAAGCTCTTCGCCTTGCTGCATCGTCCCGCTGCGACACACGTGACCGGCGCGGCGCTCGCGGGCGACTTGCGTCCGGCCCACCCCTAGGCACATTTGCAAACCGCGATTTGGAGGTCTCCGTAATGCCGTCGCAAGAAGAAATCTTTGAGAAGGTCCGGACCGCGCTCGTCGATGCCCTAGGCGTGGATGAGGAGGAAGTGACGCCAACCGCGACGATGGTCGGCGATCTGGGGGCCGAATCGATCGACTTCCTCGACATCGTTTTTCGCCTGGAAAAAGCGTTTAGTATTAAGATTCCCCGCGGTGAGTTGTTTCCCGAAGACATCCTCAACAACGCCGAATACTTGAGCGACGGCAAGGTCACTGCGGCGGGGATCGCGCAATTGAAGAAGCGGATGCCGTTTGCGGACCTCTCGAAATTCGAGGCCAACCCGGTCGTGCAGGACTTCGTGCTCGTGCTCACCGTTCAGGACTTGGTGCGCTATGTCGAGAGCAAGTTAAATCAGGGCAAAGTCCCCGCCGGGTGAGATCGTGAGCTGATCCGGTGCGTCAGCGCTTCGCTCGACGCACCCTACCGACTGAGCTGATAGTTGCCGCGGGAATCAGGTTGCGAGCTGGAATATGCGTTGGTTTTGGATCGATCGATATACCGAGTTTGTCTCCGGCCAGCATGCCACGGCGATCAAGAACGTCAGCCTGGCGGAAGACCATCTGCACGATCATTTCCACGGCGCGCCGGTAATGCCTAATTCGCTGGTTTTGGAAGGAATGGCCCAAACTGCCGGGCTGTTAGTGGCGCAGCGAAACGATTTCCAACTGGAGGTGGTGCTGGCCAAGGTGGCAAAAGCCGATTTTCATTTCCTCGCCAGGCCCGGCGACACGCTTGTTTATCGGGCAAAGATCGAGGACCTGAAGGAAGGGGGCGCATTCACGGTGGTCACGAGCCACGTTGAAGATCGCCTGCAAGGCGAGGCGGAGATTTTTTTTGCCCATCTCGACCTTCGCGATAACGGCCAGGCCATGTTCGAACCCGAGGAGATCATCGGCTGGCTGCGAGCGGTCCGGATGTTCGACGTCGGCCGCGACCGCGATGGCAATCCGCTCGCAATACCCAAGTTTACCGATCGGCGCCATCCTCTCGTCAACACCAACGGGAGGAACTGACGAATGTCGAATCGCGATTCGAGACGGCGCGTGGTCGTCACGGGCGTAGGATGTGTCACTCCGCTCGGTCATTCCGTCGAAGAGACGTGGGGCCGGCTTTTGCGCGGAGAATCGGGCGTCGGCGACACGACGATTTTCGACGCCAGCAACTTCCCGACCCGCATCTCGGCCGAGGTCCGCGATTTTGACGTCTCGCAGTTCGGCGAGGATTCGGCCCGATGGAAATACCGCGGCCGGCATACGAAGTTTGCCGCCGGCGCGGCTAGGCAAGCGATCGACGACGCGGGCATCGACGACCGTATGGTCGAGCCGACTCGGTTCGGTGTCTATCTCGGCAGCGGCGAGGGGCAGCAGGATTTCGCGCACTTCACTTCCACGATGACCGCGGCCCTTCGCGGCGATCAGTTCGACCTGGCCCGTTTCAGTCAAATCGGCTTGGAAGTGCTGCACCCGCAGGCCGAATTAGAGCAGGAACCGAACATGCCCTCCGGCCATCTGGCGAGCATGTTCAACGCCCAAGGGCCGAACTTGAATTGCCTCACGGCATGTGCCGCCAGCAGCCAGGCCATCGGCGAAGCGGCGGAAATCATTCGCCGCGGCGATGCCGATGTGATGCTGTCCGGCGGCACACACAGCATGATCCATCCCTTTGGCGTAACTGGCTTCAATCTGCTGACGGCGCTCAGCACGCGCAACGACGAGCCGACGAAGGCCTCCCGCCCGTTCGACCGCGATCGCGACGGCTTCGTGCTCGGCGAAGGGGCGGCGATGGTGGTGCTCGAGGAGTTCGACCGCGCCAAAGCCCGCGGCGCGAAAATCTACGGCGAGTTGCTAGGCTACGGCTCGACCGCCGACGCCTTCCGCATCACCGACACGCATCCCGAAGGGCGGGGAGCGGCGAGCTGCGTCCGGATGGCCCTCGAGGACGCGGCGCTCAATCCCGACGACATCAACTACATCAATGCCCACGGCACGAGCACCGAAGTGAACGACAAGGTCGAATCGCTGGCGATCAAGACGGTGTTTGGCCCGCAGGCCTACAAGATCCCCGTCTCCAGCACGAAGAGCATGCTGGGACATCTGATCGCGGCGGCCGGCGCCACGGAGTTGATCATCTGCTTGATGGCGATCCGCGACAATGTTTTGCCGCCGACCATCAACTACGACACTCCCGACCCGGAATGTGATTTGGACTATATTCCAAATGCCGCTCGCGAGACGAGCTGCCGCTATGCGCTGAGCAATAGTTTCGGGTTCGGCGGGCAGAACATCGCCCTGATCGTTGGCCGCTGCAACGGCGGATGAATTAGAAGGCGATCGTCGCGACGACACAAGCCCGACTCGCTAGCGAGGGATTCGCGCGGCTCCCTCGCTTGCGCTTCGGGCTGATGTTTTTTCAAGCTCGCGCCGCGGTCAATGCAAAGTCCGCAACTGGAACTTACGGCCCGATGCTGGGCGGATTGTTGGTCAGAAAGTCGCGCGGTCCGCGGCTGGTGTAATAGGGATAGGCGACGGCGCCGGTCGGCGGGCCTTCCGCACCAATATTGGTCCCACCTTCTCCGCGCGGCACCATGGAGTGCGCGTAACCATCGCCCCCGCAAGCGCCATTCGCGCAGCCGCCGTTTGCACAGCCGCCATTTCCGCAACCGCAGCCACCGTTGCCGCAGCCTCCCCACGGTCTGTGGAAATCGAACAACTGGTCGCACATGCTGCAGCCCGAGCTGGCCGTCAGGATTGCGGCCGCAATCAGGGCGAAAACTGCGTGTCTCATGGGAATCCGTTCCGTGTGCGTTGTTGAGTTGGAGGTTTCCGGGTTTTGGAGCCTAGTTAGGTCTATCGGCGTCAAAGTCGGAAAAATCAAGAGAATCGTTAATACCGTTAGCACCGGCAATTGAAGTTGAGAGCCGGATCGTTCGTGCTCGGCAGGCCCGCGCGACGGCGTCGTTCTGGTTAAAATGGGGTAGAAAGAAGCGATTTTCGGATGGGCGGACAGGATTCTGCTCGATGCTCGCCGCGTTATGTCCCCACGTTTTTGCCGACGCTAGCAGCGTCGGCCACCATGCCATCAATCGCCGCCCTCATCCATTGCAATCGCGTGCCCACGATCGCCCCGCCTGCCACCGAAACCCTGCTCCGGCTGCACAACGTCGGCAAGACGTTTCAGATGGGCGAAGTTGCCGTCGAGGTGCTGCGCCACGTCACGCTCGACGTCTACAACGGCGAACTTTTGGTCATGGTCGGGCCGAGCGGCTCCGGCAAGACGACCATGCTGAACATCATGGGCGGTCTCGATACGACCACGGTCGGTTCCGTCGTCTACCGCGACTGCGATCTCTCGGCCGCCAGCCCGCGCGAACTGACGCGCTATCGCCGGGAGACGATCGGCTTCGTCTTTCAATTCTATAACTTAGTTCCAAACCTCACGGCGCGCGAGAACGTGATGGTTTCGACGGAAATCAGCCGCGATCCTCTCGACGTGGACAAGGTGCTGGCGATGGTCGGCCTCACGGACCGCCAGAACCACTTCCCCGCGCAAATGTCCGGCGGCGAGCAGCAGCGCGTGGCCATCGCCCGAGCGCTGGCGAAAAATCCCGAGATGCTGCTCTGCGACGAGCCGACCGGCGCCTTGGACTTCGAGACGGGCAAGAAAGTGCTCCGGCTGCTCGTCGACTTGAAAAACAGCCTGCGCAAGACCGTGCTCATCATCACGCACAACGGCGCGATCGCGGAGGCCGCCGACCGCGTCATCCGCCTGCGCAGCGGCGAGGTAGTCGAAGTGCATGCGAACCCGCATCCGCGCCCGCCCGAAGAGATCGTCTGGTAGAAAAAAGGGGTCGGCTCTAATTAAACGGACGATTGACATACAAGGAAAACTCAACTCCGCGCCACCGTTTAATTAGACCTGACCCCTTTTTTCCATGAAAACGCTCGACCGCAAACTGCTCCGCGAACTGATGGCCTCGAAGGCCCTGATCGTGGCGATCACGGGGCTGATGGCCGTCGGCGTGATGGCTTTCATCTATATGCGCTCCGCCCATGCGAACTTGAACCGCGCGAAGGACGACTACTACAGCCAGTGCCGGATGGCCGATTTCTGGATCGACGTGAAAAAGGCGCCGCTCTCGGAATTGCAATCGTTGGTGGAATTGCCGGGCGTGAGCGAGGTCCGCCCGAGAATCCAATTTTTCGCCACGGTCGATCTGGATCGCGTCGAGGAGCCGCTCAACGGGCTGGTTCTCTCCGTGCCCGACAAACAGCGGCCGATCATCAACGATCTGGTGCTCAAGCGCGGCGGCTATTTCACCGGCCGCCGCCGGAACGAAGTGCTCGTCAACGATTCGTTTGCCGCGCAACACGGTCTATTTCCCGGCCAATGGATTCACTTGTTGTTGAACAACCGCCGCGAGGAGTTGTTCATTGTCGGAACGGCCATTTCGAGCGAGTTCGTCTATCTAGTCGGCCCCGGAGCAATCACTCCCGATCCGGAGCATTTTGGCGTGTTTTATCTGCCGCAATCGTATGCCGAGGAGGTCTTCGATTTTGACGGCGCGGCAAATCAAGTAGTCGGGCTCTTGGCGCCCGAGGTCCGCGACCATCCCGACGAGGCGCTGCGACAGGCCGAGCGGCGGCTCGCATCGTACGGAGTATTCTCGACCACAGCCTGCCGAGACCAGCCGTCGAATCGGTTCTTGAGCGACGAAATTCGCGGCCTGGGCACATTTGCCGGGATCATTCCCACGATATTTCTGGCCGTGGCAGCGCTCGTGCTCAATGTGCTCATGGTGCGGCTCATCGATCAGCAGCGCGTCATCATTGGCACGCTCAAAGGGCTCGGCTACTCCAACGCGCAGGTGTTCCTGCACTTCACCAAGTTCGGCGCGCTGATCGGCCTGGCGAGCGGCTTTTTGGGCTGCGCGATGGGCTACGGAATGGCCGAGTTCATCACGCGGCTCTACCGCCGCTTTTTCGAGTTCCCGAACCTGGTCAACTTTTTCTATCCCGGCCTATACACCGCCGGGGTGGCGATCAGTCTTGGCTGCGCGCTGGTGGGTTCGATGCAGGGAGCACGGGTCGCGCTGCAGTTGCAGCCGGCGGAGGCGATGCGCCCCCGCCCGCCAACGGCCGGCGGACGGATTTGGCTGGAACGGATCGCCGCGCTGTGGCGACGGCTCGGCTTCGGTTGGCGGATGGTGCTGCGGAACCTCGTTCGCCATCGGTTGCGAACGACGGTTGGCATCTTCGCCGCCGCGATGGGGGCCGGCCTGATGACGGCCGGGTTCATGCTGCGCGAAGGAGTGATGTACATCGTCGATTTCCAATTCGCGCAAGTCATGCGAAGCGACGTCGATCTCAATTTCAAGGACGAACGCGGGCTCGACGCCGCCGATGAAGCCCGCCATCTGCCGGGAGTCGATCGCGCCGAGCCGGTGCTCGACGTGGCCTGCGAGTTCTTCCACGGCCGATTCCATCATAAGGGCGCGATCAGCGGCCTCGCCGACCACGCGGAGCTGACCATCCCGCGCGATATGGGGGGGCGCCCGGTGCGCGTGCCGTCGGCGGGCCTCGTCATGACGCGGAAACTCGCGCAACTACTCGACGTCGCCGCGGGCGACGCGATTGAAATGGAGCCGATCAAGGGCTTGCGCCGCCGCGTGACCGTCCCGGTCGTCGAAATCGCCGATAGCTACGTCGGGATCGCCGTCTACGCCAACATCCATTATCTCAGCCGGCTGATCGACGAGGAATCGGCCGTGAGCGGCGTGCAGCTTCAGCTCGATTCGCGCGATGCCGCAAAACGTGAATTGCTCCGGGCGGTGAAGCGGCTCCCGGCCGTGCAATCCTACTCGTCGCGGTTGAACACCATTCATAACGTGACGGAAACGGTGCTCAAGACGCAGGCGATTTTCATCGGTCTGTTGGTGCTGTTCGCCGGCGTCATTTTCCTTACAAGTCTGCTCAACACGTCGCTGATTGGCCTAGCCGAGCGCCGCCGCGAAGTGGCGACGCTCCGCGTGTTGGGTTATACCGAATGGCAAATCGGCGGCTATTTTCTCCGCGAAAGCCTATTGCTCACCGTGCTGGGAACATTGCTGGGAATGCCGCTGGGCTACGGACTTTGTCTGTGGGTGACACATCGGTTCGACACGGAAATGTTTCGCTTTCCGCTGGTCTCACCGCCGATCATTTGGATTCGAATGTGGGGCTTCGCGTTTTTGTTCGCACTCTTGTCGCACATCACCGTGCAGCGCTCGATCAATCGCATGGACTGGCGCGAAGCGCTGAACGTGAAGGAGTAATCCATGTCCAAGTGGATCATCACCGGATTGATTCTGGTCGTCGTTGGGGCCGCCATTGTCCTCGGCATCGGCGCTTTCGGCAGCGGCGCCCCGGTCGAGGCGGCCAAGGCCCGCAAAGGGCCAATCCACGAGTTCGTCGACGAGCGCGGCAAGACCCGATTGCCGCAGGTTTATTCGATCACCATGCCCTTCGATGGCCGCGTTGCGCCCATCGGCCTCGTCGAGGGGACTGTCGTCAAGCAGGGAGAAGTCGTGGCCCAAGTCGTCCCGCTCGATCTCAAGCTGTCGCACGCGTCGGCCGATGCCTCGATCGATCGCCTCAATGCGTCGATCAAGGAAAATGACGACGCCAGCGTCGAAAACGTGTCGCTCGAACAGTCGCTCAAGATGGTTGAATCGATGCGCAGCTCGGTGATGGCTTCCGACGCTCAGGTCGAAGCGGCCCGCGCCAAGCTCGACTACAACAATAAGAATCTCTCCCGCATCCAGCGGCTCGTGCAAACCAAGGCCAAGACGGAAGACGAACTCGAGCAGGCTCGGCTCGCTCAGATCCAAAGCCAGATCGAAGTGCGGCAGGATGAGCTGCTCTCGGCCGCGATGAAGGCCATGGAATCGGCCACCCTGCTCTTGCCGAAGGCGATCACGGAATACATCGGCCGCAAAATGCTGGCTCACGGCGTGCTCGAAAAGGAAAAGTCCGAGGCCCAGGTCGCGCTCGATCAGGTGAAAAAGAACGAAGCGCGCGGGCAAATGAAGAGCCCCATCAATGGCGTCGTGCTCGAGCGGATGATGAGCGACGAGCGCCAGGTTCCCTCGGGGACGGTGCTGCTGAAAATCGGCCGGCTGGAAGAGTTGCAAGTCGAGGCCGACGTGCTCAGCCAGGACGTGGTCGAGGTGAAGCCGGGGGACGACGTTGAAATCTCCGGTCCCGCGATCGGTCCGACTCCGGCGCACGGCACGGTCGAGCGGGTTTATCCGGCGGGGTTCACGAAGGTCAGCTCTCTCGGGGTCGAGCAGCAGCGGGTGAAAGTGGTCGTGGGCTTTAGCACGAGCGACTTGGATCGAGTCCGGCATGATCGTGGGATTGGCACGGACTATCGGGTGTCGGTCCGAATCTTCACCAAATCGAAGGCCGATGCAACAGTGATCCCACGTTCAGCCCTGTTTCGCGGCGCGGAGGGAAAATGGCAAGTCTTCACTGTCCGCGACAGCCGCGCTCATTTGCAAGCGGTAGAGACCGGATTGATGAACGACGAAACGGTCGAGGTCGTCAAGGGACTCTCGGAAGGCGAAGTCGTCGTGCTGGCCCCGGAAACGAGCCTCGCCGACGGCGCCCGCGTCAGCCCGCAGCTTCGCGAGCTGGAAAAAAAACCGTCCATGCCCGTGTCGACGGATTGAATTGCTCTCGAAAATGGCCGGAAATGAACGCGGATAAACGGAAATGGTCTCTCTTGATGCGGTGCGGCACATGTAGTATGTAGGGCACGCCGTGCGTGCCGGACCTCGCGGAGGATTTCTGGCGCGCAAAGCGTGCCCCACCGGTGCCGAATTCCGATTCCCGTGTAATCACGTTCATTTCGGGCCATCGAATCGAGGTCTCGTTTTGTCGAAAAAGCGACGGATCGTTTTCGCCATTCTGGGCCTTGCGTTGCTGCTCATCGCAGGGGGCGGCGCTGCGGTCTACTTCGCGATGCATCACATGCCGCGGTTTTATGAAGACGCCCTGAACGTCGCACCGCGGCAGCAGAAGCAGGGTAGCGACGAGATGCTCCGCCGCTCGGCCGCTTTGGCGAGCGATGCCAACCGCCGCGGCCGCTGGCAGGCAATCTTCAGGGCCGACCAAATCAACGGCTGGCTGGCAATCGATCTGGTACAAAATCATCCGAAGCTGCTCCCTCCGGAGCTGAACGATCCGCGCGTGGCAATTCATTCAGGTCAGATCATCGTCGGCTGCCGCTACCACGGACAGGTTTCCGCGGTCGTTTCGCTCGAAGCGGACGTTTCTATGCAAGAGACCAACGTGGTCGCCGTCCGCATTCGGCGCGCCCGCGCCGGCGCGATCCCGCTGCCGTTGGATAAACTCATGCCCGACGCAATTCGTTCGCTGCAAAACGCCGGCTTTCTCGTCGAACTCCGGCAATCCGGCGCTGATCCGGTGTTGCTCGTCACTCTCCGGCTGCAGACCGACCGTGGCCGCGAACTGCTCCTGAAAACCCTCATCCTGCGCGATGGCGAATTGGACGTCGCGGGGGAGACGAGATAGCAGAGGCTCAACGGCAGCGACGTCTTCGGCGAGGGCTACCGCGCCATACGCGCCTTCAGAAGCCGTTCGCAAGCGTCCCAGCCTTCCGTCGGCAGCGTGACGTTCGACATTTGATCGACAAGGCCGGGGAGCTTGATGCCCATCGACTTCATCATCGCCTGAGCCTGGGCCAGACGTTCCAGGGTCGCGCGGCCGGCCCCCGGCTCCGGTGGCGGCGTGCACCGGCGTTCCGAAGAGCGGATGGACGCGATTCGGATCCGCCCCGCCGACAAGAAGGCGTTCGGTCGCCCGGCGACGCTTGTTGACGGTGGCGGCCAGCAGCGGCGTCATCGCGATCTTCGGCGCCCCGCCTGGGAAGAGTTGGCCCAGACCGGCCATCGCCTGGCCACCCGGAAGTGGAGCGGGCGCTTCCGCTTCGACGGCGATGCCTTCGGCCAGGAGGCGATCGATTTCGTCGATGTCGTCGCTCGCCGCCGCTTGAACCAGAACCATCGCTTGTGGATCGGCGGTCGCGCCCCGCGGATCGGCGCCGAGCATCTTCGCCAATCGGCCTGCCAAGGCCGTCCGCAGGGGAATTACGTTCGATCCGCCGCCGGGATCGCCGCCGTCGCCGTCATCGCCGTCGCCTTCGTCGTGGGGTCCATCCATGCCGTCCAACCCGTCGCCGCCACTAGCATCCCGGAAGTCGGCGAGCGCCCGTCCGCGATCGATCCCCAGCGCTTCCGCGAGCCGCTCGATCACGCTCTCGGCGAACACCGTCTCCTCAGCGAGGATCGCGGCGAGTTCTTCCTTTCGGACTCCGGCCCGGCAATAACGCACGAGTACATCCGGCCGGCCGCCGGACGGGCTGGGCGGTCCGTCATCGTGATCATCGAAGTAGTCGGGACAGGAGTTGTATTCGTCGAGCAGCCGGCCGTCGTCGAGCAACCAGTAGCAGGCGATGTCGCTGTCGTGAACCATGAATGCGATGGCCGCGACATGCAGGTCTTCCGAGAGTCCGCTGGCGAGATCGCGGATTCGCTCGTCGTCCTGTTGAGACGCCCGTTCTTCGTAGAGCGAAGTCCATTCACCCTTGGCGGGGACGACGCGATACCGGGTGACGCCGCGCCGCTTCAGCGACGCCGACAGGGCCTGGTCATCCGTCGTTCGGAAATGCAGATTGGCGCAGAACAGGCCCATGGTGTGCTCCCGGACGCGGCGTTCAAAGGTGATGACTCCGAAAACTATAGCATACAACGATGCCCCGGAGCGCTCATGGCGCGATGCCGCGCCACGCTGTTGCCAGGGGGCTTGACGGCGGCGTCGGATTCTACTATAACCTAATAGTTATGAAACCTACGGGTTATGCAATGATGCCGTCCAATCGCCTCAGTGCAACGTTCGCGGCGCTGGCCGATCCCACGCGGCGTGCAATCCTCACCCGGCTCGCCTTGGGCGAGGCATCGGTGATGGAGTTAGCAAAGCCGTTCGCGATGAGTCAGCCCGCGATCTCGAAACACCTCCGGGTTCTGGAGCGGGCGGGCCTGGTTTCGCGCGGCCGCGACGCGCAGCGACGGCCGCGCCGGATCGAAGCCAAGCCGCTTGCAGAAGCCAGCGGATGGCTGGAGAATTATCGCAGGATCTGGGAGGGCAACTTCCAACGCCTCGACACCTTGCTCGATGAGCTGAAAACTCAACACAAGAAACGTGGACACACCAAGCGATAAAGGAGACGACCGATGAGTAAGTCTGGAACCTTGGAAGTCGCCACGCCCACCGACCGCGAGATCGTAATGACACGCGGCTTCGACGCTCCGCGCAGCTTGGTCTGGGACGCCATGACCAAGGCCGAGCTGCTCAAGCGCTGGTTGCTCGGGCCGCCAGGCTGGTCGATGGTGGAGTGCGAAAACGATCTGAGGGTGGGGGGCGCGTTTCTGCACGTGTGGCGCCGCGACGATGGAACGGAAATGTCGATGCACGGCGTCTATCGCGAGGTCGTCCCGCCCGAGCGCGTCGTCCGCACGGAATCGTTCAGTTCTGGATGCGACGGCCAGGCGGGTGAGCAACTGGCCTCGGTCGTCCTCACCGAGCAGGACGGCAAAACCGCGCTCACGCTCACGGTGCTCTTCCCGTCGAAGGAAGCCCGCGATGCCACGATCGCCTCCGGCATGGAACGTGGTGTGGCCGCAAGCTACCAACGGCTTGCCGAGATGTTGGCGAGGGGCCCGCGCCTGCGCAAGACCGGCGAATTCTGCTGGATCAACATGCTGACGCCGCAGCCGGCCGAGGCCCGCGAGTTCTTCGCCAAGCTGCTCGGTTGGACGTACTTCGAGATGCCGGGCCTCGGCCATGGGATGAAGGTCGGCGGGCGCGACATCGGCGGGCTCTTCGATCTCGAAGGCCCGCAAACGCCCAAGGGGATCCCTCCCAGCATCGGCGTCATGGTCAAGGTTGAGAGCGCGGACGCAACGTGCGATAAGGTGACGTCGCTCGGCGGCAAGGTGAAGCGGGCATTCGACATCATGGAGAATCTCCGCATGGCCGTCTGCTTCGATCCCAACGGCGCCAATTTCGACGTTTGGGAGCCGAAAAAGGCGCACGGCACGGACGTCGACAGCACGCTGCACGGCGCGCCGAGCTGGTTCGAGACGCTGACGACCGACATCGACCGCACGGCGAAGTTCTACGCCGAGTTGTTCGGCTGGACGCCGGAGATCATGCCGATGCCGGGATCGCAGTATACGACCTTCAAGCACGGCGACGCGTACGTCGCGGGCATGCTGCAGATCACGCCGCAGATGGGAAACCCGCAGCCGCATTGGAGGACGTATTTCACCGTCAACGACGCCGACGAGACCGCGCGGCAGGCGGTCGAACTCGGCGCCACGCTCTGCATGTCGATGAAAGACGTCCCAGGCGTCGGCCGCTTCTGCGGCATCACCTCTCCGCAAGGCGTCACGTTCTGCGTCATCGAGTACGCGCACTCATGAGGGGACCGAACAATAGATATTCGATATCAATGTCGCGGCCCGCTCGAGCAGAGAGGGGGAATTAGGCGATGAGCAAGACGCTGTCGGCAGCCGTGTTGGTTTTATCCTTTGCCGGCGCAATGCAGGCCGCGCAGCCGAGCCAGTATGCGCAGCGCGCCCGCGAAGTGACGGAACACATCCAGAAGACCCTCTTCGATTCGCGGAGCGGCGTGTATTTCCGATCCATGACGGAGCGGAAGCCCGATTACGTGTGGCGCCAGAGCGTGATGTTCTCGAATCTCGTCGCGGCGGCGCGGTCGGAGCCAGCCACTTACGGCCCGCTCCTGCAAAAATACTTCAGGGCACTCGATGGCTACTGGGATCCGAAAGTCAAAATCCCCGGCTACGAACCGGCGCCCACCCGCGGCAATGGCAACGACAAGTATTACGACGACAACGCCTGGCTGGTCATCACGTTTCTCGAAGCCTATGAGACGAACCGCGACCCGCGCTATCTCGCGCGAGCCGACGCGACGCTAGAATTCGTGCTGAGCGGTTGGGACGACGAGAGCGGCGGGGGAATCTGGTGGCATCAAGCACACAAGGACGGCACCAAGAACGCCTGCGCCAATGGGCCGGCGGCGGTGGGCTGTCTGCGGCTCGCGAAATATCGCGAAAGAGACCCCGCGGCGCTCGTTGATCGAGCCCGCAAGATCGTCGCCTGGACGGTCAGCGCGCTGCAGGCGAAGGACGGCCTGTTTGAGGACCGCAAAGTCGTCGCCAGCGGCGAGGTCAAGCGCGGCAAACTGACGTACAACTCCGCGCTAATGCTCCGCGCGCTGCTGGGCCTCTATCGGGCCACGGGCGAGAAGGAGTATCTGGAGCAAGCCCAACGGATCGCGAAATCCGCGGACTCGCTTCTGGACCGGAACACGGGCGTCTATCGCGATGCCGTGCGGTATTCACATTTCATGGTCGAAGCCGATCTGGAATTGTACCGCACCACGAAGGAGGAGTACCTGCTGAAGCGGGCAAATAAGAATGTGGCCGCTTTCTATGAGAACTGGAAAGCGAATCCGCCCGACGACATGATCTCGAACGCGGCCATCGCGCGCGTGCTGTGGTTGATGGCCGAAACGGAGACGGACGCCGGGCGAGCGTTTTGGCAGGGCGCGGATAAAGTGAGGAAATGAGAATCGGAATCGGGACCGCGTAATTGCTTGCACCGCACATATCGGTCTGGTATGCTCACCTCGGCTTCCAGTCTACTTATGGGCCGCCACGAGCGGTCGGCCGGTGTTTAGCCACTTAAAGTCACCCCGGGCAGCAGCACGACCAACTGGAGGGTCGTTGCAGTCGCGACAGAGTCGCATTCTGGGAAAATCGATTTTGATCGATGCATAGGCGCCGAAGCGCAAAGTGGTGGGTCGTAGGCGGTTTGCGATTTGAATTCCGAAATCCGCGGTAAAGCAGATCGGATCCCAGTAGTTCGCCCCTTTTTTTCTTAGCGGTAGTTGTTCCGAAACGAATTGACGCACGGCAGTCGTGTGCGACTGTGTCCAAAGAATCCAGAGAAACCAAAATGTCGATCATGAATCGTCGACAGTGTTGTCGCACTCGCGATAGTTTCAAGACCAAACAGCGAATACTGGGCCGCGGCCGATCCCGCGACCGACTTTCGCTCGCAATTGAACAATTGGAATCTCGCAGGCTGCTATCGATCACCGCCAACTACTCCGGCACCACGCTTTCCATCCATGCGGATCCCGGAGACACCGTCGCGATCTCAAGAGATGCTGGCGGAGGCATCGACGTTTCCGGGCCCTCCGTCGTCGGATCGTCCGCCGGGGCGGTGACCAAAATCACGATCGATCAGACTTCGACCGGCGCAAGCCCAATCAAGATTGATCTTAGCGGCGTCACCGCCGCCAATTTCGGCTCTCTGACGACGATCGCCGTTGGCACAGTGCTAGCAGCGACCGACAACTTCGAGTTTTCCAATGCAGTCAACAACGCTAATGTCGCTCTACAAGCCGAAACGAGCGCAACGACCAAATTCGATGCCGCCTTTGCCGTCGCTCTAAAATCGCTCGACGCCTCCGCCAGCAGCGCGACCGATCTCAACGGCGGCAGCATAACCACTACTGCGGGCCAGAGCTACGGCGCTGTCGTTTTGTCGGCCGACGCCACGCTGACAGACACGGGGGCCAGCAACAATCTCACCTTCAATTCAACCGTTCAAAGCGATGCCCTGGGTCCTTGGGCCTTGACGGTCCGCAACGACGGCACGACCGACTTCAAGGGATTTGTCGGCAGCAGCGTAAACGGGGCCCTGAAAAGCGTAACGACGGAGGGATACAGCTCGACCACGACAGGCACGACGCGATTCGATGCCGGCAACGCGTCCAATTCGGTGACGACGACCCAGGGCCAGAACTACGACAATGCCGTGAAACTCGGGGCGAATACGAGGCTGGTGAGCACAGGCGCCGCCGCCGTGGCCGACATCTCGTTCGGATCTACGATCGGCTACGCCACGGCAACCCCCGAGGCTCTCACATTCAGCACCGCGGGGAGAGTGATCTATCGGGAGTTCACCAATAACGGCGCTCTGGCAACTGCCGCCAACTTGGGCGTAGGACCTGGCATCCATCTTTTCTACTCGCCGATTGATCCGGGCGAGAACGATTGGTATCGATTTCAAGTCCTTCGCGCGGATACCGTCGACGTGAAAGCTGCGTTCGACACGTCGGTCGGGCCCTTGTCGCTAGCGGTCCTGGACTCGGCGGGCAATCCCTTGCAGACGGGCTCGGCCACGGCCAGCGGCGCCCAGGTGTCTTCGCTCGCCGTTCAACCGGGGCTGTATTACATTCACGTTTCTGGCGGCACTGCGCTGCACCAGCCTTATTCGCTCGCCGTCGATCGCAGCGGCGCGGCGCCGCAGATTTATTACGTCAACGACGCGAGTTCTCTCAATGATGTTTACACCTTGGCCGCTGGCAACGACGCCAATAGCGGTCTGGACCCCGCGCATCCCAAGGCCACGGTCCAGTCGGTCCTGGACACGTACAGCCTTGGTCCCGGCAATTTGGTGGTCGTCGACACCGGGACTTACAGCGGCAGTACGGTTCAGATCACAGCGGCCGACAAGGGAGCGGCCTACGCAGGCAGCCCGAACGGGACCACATTCAACATGGGCTTCGCGCTCACGGACGCAGATTACGACACGATTAACGGTTTCACGTTTGCAGGCTTTGGCGGAACTGGGATTTCGGTCCAGCCGAGCGCTGTCAACGACTCGACACACAACAACTTCCTCAATAACACATTTTCTGGATTGTCCACGGCGATTCAAATTACCAACGGCAGCTTCGACGTTGTCTCGGGCAATACGATCGTTGGAGGCTCCTACGGGGTCCTCCTCAGCGGCTGTGGCAATGAAGCGGTCAACAATAATGCGATCTCCGGCGCGACATATTCCATCTATGATTCGGCCGGCACGAGCAACTCCATTTATTCCGACACGCTGGCCACCGGTTCCTACGGCGTATTCGTTCAAAGCGATTCCGGCGCGTTGATTCATGACAACAGCATCACGGGCTTTACGGCCGATGGAATCTTCGACAACTCCCCTGGTCCAGTTTACAGTAACCAGGTTTCGTTCAGCGCGACCGGAATCTATTCGCAAGGAAGCGCAATCATTTATGGCAACCAAGTTCACGACAACACGACGGGGCTTTCCGGATACGGCTCGTTTGGCGGTTCCGATTGGTCGGCGCCCAATCTGGTTTACAACAACCAAACCGGAATCTCCGCATTCGGCGCGTCGAGCGTGGCCTTCAATCGCGTCTACTCCGACGTCGTGGGGATCGATCTGCACGATACGGCATCCGCCAATCACAACTTGGTCTATCGAAACAGCAGTCTCGGAATCCTGGTTGATGGCGCCCACAATCTGTCCCTTCTGGGCAACACCGTCTACATTCCCGCCGGATATGCGGGCGCTCCCGATGCAATTCGCCTGCAGGGCGGGGCAAACAACGTCACCCTGGAGAACAACATCCTCTGGAGCGATTCCGGCTACGATCTCTATGTGACGACAGATAGCCAAATCGGCTTCAACAGCGATTACAACAACCTTTACACCACGGGCAGCGGCAAACTCGTCTGGTGGCAGAAGGATTTCAGCGATCTCTTCGATTGGCAGGTCGAAGCCGCCTACGATCGCCATTCGATCGGCTACACGACCGTCAGCCCCACGCTCGACAATCCGCAATTCGTCAACCTCGCGGCCGACAACTATCATCTCACCGCAGTGGCCTCGACCAGCATTGCCGCCGGCGATCCGACAAGCGCATTTAACTTGCAGCCCAACCCCAGCGGCGGACGGATCGAGCTGGGCGCCTACGGCAACACGTCCGGCGCCGCCCTCGCGCCGGCCAACTTCATCCGGATCGACTATCCGAACTTCTACACCGACTGGGAAGTGAATGTCGGCCACGCAATCCAGTGGCACGCCTACAACGTGACGGGCAACGTTCGGCTAGACCTGTATCAGCAAGGCGCAGGGTTCCTCTCCACGATCGCCACGGTCGACGTGGGAAACAACCCAGGCGGCTCGCCAAACCAGCCGGTGAACGGCGTGACCTTGGGGGCCTACGGCTGGAGTCCCGCAGCCAGCGGCCTGACCGGCTCGACGGCAAATCGCTATTGGATTAAGGTCACGTCCGTGCCGAATTCGGCAATCTTCATCCAATCGCGCGAAAACTTCTCGGTTCCTGCCGCCGGAAGCTTCTACTATGTGAACGACGCCAGCCTCACAGGAGACGAATGGTCGACGGCCGTCGGGAACAATCGGAACACCGGCAAAACGCCCGGCGATCCGAAGGCCAATCTCTTGCCGATACTCGGCGCGTTTCAATTGGGACCCAACACGACGGTCCGTATCGACACGGGAAATTACATTGAGGTGCGGAACGTCGTCATCAGCGGGAATCTGGCGATCGGCAATGGCCAGGGCACCACGTTCACGGGTCCCGACGACGGGAATCCTGCCCATGTCGCAACGCTCGATCGGGCGAACACGAACAACGGCAGCACCAATATCGACGTGAACGCCGGCAACTTCGTGACGTTGCAGCACCTGACCCTGCTCGGCGCCCAGCACGGCCTATGGGTCCGCAATGCAAGCACCAACTTTAATGGGTCGGACCTGACCGTGGCCAATAACTCGAGCGATGGAATCCGAATTGAATCCGGCGCCACGGCGACCGTCGTCACTCGCCTGATTTCTTATGGCAACGGCGGCGATGGGATTAATATCGCAACCCCGATTGCGAATCTGAGCAACAGTCAGTCGTACAACAATGCTGGCGTTGGAATCAACGTTTCGAATAGCACGGCCGGCAGCCCAACCATCATTGGCGATACGGATCCAACGTTGGCCGACGGTCAGGGGAATCTCGTGCACAACAATGCCACCGGCATTTACGCCACCGGCTATGTGCAGGTCACGGGAAACACGGTCTACAACAACACCGGCACGGGGATTTACCTTTACAGCGGCGGCAGCGGCCTCCAGGCCTCGCAGAACGTGGTCCACGACAATGGCGTGGGAATCCAGACGTACAGCGGCGGTGTGGTCAGCAATAACCGGGTCTATCACAACGCCAACCAGGGGATTCTTGTCTACTACAACGCGAGCGTGCTCGGGAACACGGTCTATTCCAATTCCATCGGCATCCAAGAGTCCGCCTACGGCCAGATCGCCAACAACCTCGTCTACGCCAACGCCAACGAAGGGATCGAACTGACGGGCACCTATTCCAGCGGCGCGCAGGTGACCAACAACACGGTTTACCAGGTGGTCGGCGACGCGGTGCTGGTCCAAAGCGGCTCTCAGAACGTCACGCTGCGGAACAACATCCTTTGGGTCCTGGCCGGTTACGATCTCAACGTCACCCCCGACAGCCAAATCGGATTCAGTAGCGACTACAATGATCTGTATATATCGGGTTCGGGCCAAGTGGCTTTCTGGCAGGGAGTTCCTCGGTCGGCGCTGTTCGCCTGGCAAGTCACGGCGTTCGACGATCAAAATAGCCTGTCTCGCGATCCGCTGTTTGTAAATCCGCTCGGCGCGGACGGCGTCCTGGGCTATGGCAGTCCCACCAACGACGGCCGCGACGACAATTTCCATTTGCAAAGTCCCTTCGGCTACTTCGCAGGCTCGTCCGCGCCGGTGGCGGATACGATCTCTGGCAAGCCAGCGCTTCTAACAAAATCGGAGGTGATCAATTCCGCACTCGGCACGTCGCCAGGCATCGATCGCGGCGATCCATCGTCGAGCTATGCCAACGAACCTGCGCCCAACGGCGGTTTCATCAATCTCGGCGCCGATGGCAACTCTTCGTTCGCGTCTATCAGCCCCAACCAATATGTGCTCGTGACTCGGCCGGTCGGAGGCGAGGTCTGGCCCGAGCTGCAAACGTTCCAGATCGGTTGGCGCAGTCAAGACGTCAATGATCCAAGCAACACGTTGGACACGATCCGCATTGATCTGACCGAACAGGGCAATCCTTCGTTCGACTTACCCATTGCAACCGGGTTACCGGCTACCAGCAACGGTCAATACGCCTGGTTTGTTCCGAACTCGATTACCCCAGCGGCCGATTACGTGATAAAAGTGACCCGTGTCGCCGGTGGCGGCAACTTTTTCGGCGCGAGCCTGGCGCCATTCACGATCACGGCGCCGCAGTTCGCTTATTACGTTGCGGATCCGAATAAACTGACGCACGATTCGCACGACTGGACTACCGCGCCCGGCAACGACGCCAACAGCGGTGTTGACCCCGCCCATCCCAAGGCCTCGATCGCCGCCGTGCTGAACGCGTACCCCAATATCGGCGCGGGGGCCACCATCTTCGTGGACGACGGCAACTACACCCTGGCGACCAACACCGTGATTGCCGCTGCGAATTCCGGGCTAACGATTGACGGATACAATTCGCTGGTCGCACCGACGACATTCGCTGGTACGGCCGATCCACTGCGGCAAGCCGTGCTGAACCGGGGGAACACATCGAGCGGGAGCGAGGCGATCCAGATGGCGGGGGCCAGCGGCGTGACGCTCGAGAACCTGCAACTGACCGGCGGCTATTACGGCCTGACCGGCACGGGGGCCAATAACCTGCTGGTC
>DASZFO010000316.1 GCA_035939775.1 Pirellulales bacterium
AAGCGCCGGCGCCGGCGGCCTTGGCCTTGACTGGCTCGAAGTCCACGAACCACGCCCGGAACATCGCCCGCGCCAACTGCTCAAGCGCCGCAGACGTCCGCCGGTTCTGCTCGATCTTGTCATCCAACGCCCCGAGCACACCGGCGATGGCTCGCTGCTCGTGAACCGCCGGTAAAAGAAGCGTGAGCTTTCTCAACTCGCTCTGCTTGATACCTACGACGGTAGTTCCCGATGCTCGGCCGCGCAACTCACCCTGTACCGGCGCTGACATCATAAGGTACTTCAGGTACGTGTTGTCCAAAACGTCCGGTTTGCCACGTAACAGAATCAATCTCTGAGCGAGGGCGATTCGATCGTCGCTCAATTGTGCGATCTCACCAAGGGGAGCCTCCGTTGTTAAGACAACGTCACCGACCTTGGGGCACCCGCGACGCATCCACGATTCGTACTCGTCCGGGTCAATAAACTCATCTGGAGCTTCAATACGGCCTCCTTTGACGATCTTTGCCGTTATCAACGGAACCCCGCTGGAGGTCTTGCGCGGAGTCTTCCCGCGATAATCGATGATTGCAGACATACAATCTTCGATACTGAAAGACTTGAGTCCCGTGCGGCCATCAGTCACGAGTCGTGCCCTCGGATTCAACCTGTCGTAAGCGTTCTCGAACAAGGGTCGCCAGTCGCTCCCCTTCCGCGAAATGCTCCTCCAACGCGGCCGTCATCCCCGCGACCTTCTCGGCGAACGGCTCGCCGTCATCTTCCTGTTCCTCGGTCCCGACGTAGCGGCCCGGCGTGAGGACAAAATCGTGCTTTTCGATCTCGGCTGTAGTGGTCGCCTTGCAAAAGCCGGCGATGTCGCGGTAGGTCCACTCGCCGTGCTGTTTGGCGTCCCACCACTTGGGCGCAGGCTCGCCGCGCCACTGGCGGAAGGCGTACACGATGCGGCCGATATCGGAAGTCGGTGGCAGGTCGCCGGCAGTGAACTCGCCGTCGGTCAGAACGCGGAGAGTGCGAGTCTCCATGGCGCCGAGCTTGCGAGCGTCGATGAAGAGGGTTTCGCCGTTGCGGTCGCGCCCGCCATGCTTGAGATTCTTGCCGGTCTTGTCGCGGGTCAGGAACCAGAGGCAAACGGGGATGCCCGTGGTGTAGAAGAGCTGCGTGGGCATCGCAACGATGCAATCGAGCAAGTCGGCCTCAACGATCTTGCGCCGGATGTCTCCTTCGCCGCCGGAGTTGCTCGAGAGCGATCCGTTGGCCATGACGAAGCCCGCCACGCCCCCACCGCGGCCGTTGGGGACTGCTAGGTGGTGGATGAAGTGCTGGATCCAGGCGTAATTCGCGTTGCCGTTGGGCGGCTTGCCGAACCGCCAACGCACATCGTTTTCCAGCAGTTGGCCCGACCAGTCGGAGACGTTGAACGGCGGATTGGCCAGGACGTAGTCGGCCTTCAGGTCGGGGTGGAGGTCGCGGAGAAACGTGTCGGCGGGCTGGTTGCCCAGATTAACTTCGATCGTGTGGAGCGCCAGGTTCATGTGCGCCAAGCGCCACGTCGTGGGGTTCGACTCCTGGCCGTAAATCGAGATGTCGCGCGTGTTGCCGCCGTGCGCTTCGACGAACTGTTCGGACTGCACGAACATGCCGCCCGAGCCGCAGCACGGGTCGTACACCCGGCCTTCGTAGGGTTCGAGCATCTCGACGAGCACGCGCACCACGCAGCGGGGCGTATAGAACTCGCCGCCGAGCTTGCCTTCGGCTTGGGCGAACTTGCCGAGGAAGTATTCGTAGACGCGGCCGAGGGTGTCGCGGGCCTGCTTATGGGTTCCCTTGAAGCCGATGTCGGCGATCAATTCGATGAGCCCCTTCATTTTGATCGGGTCGATGCCGCGGCGAGCGTAGTCGCGCGGGAGCTTGTTCTTGAGGTTCGGGTTGTCGCGCTCGACGGCGAGGATGGCGTCGTCGATGAGCGTGGCGATGTCAGGCCGAGCGGCCTGATCCTGCAGGTTTGGCCAGCGGGCTTCGACGGGCACCCAAAAGACACGCTCGGCGGTGTACTCGTCGCGGCTCTCAAGGAGGCTTTCGAGGTGCGCCCCCTTGATGCCGTCCTTTTCCAATTCCTCCTTCAGCTTGGCACGCCGGGATTCGAACGAGTCGGAGACGTATTTCAGAAACAACAGCCCGAGCACGACGTGCTTGTACTCCGCGGCATCAACGGAGCCACGGAGTTTGTCGGCGGCTTGCCAAAGCTTGTCCGCGTAGGCGAGATCAGAAGAATTGTCGGGCAAATTCGCCACGCGTGTTTATCTCCTTGCAATGAGGAGGCATTAGCTGCCGGCACGAGACAAATGATACCCGAATGATTCGAGGCCAGCCATGAGGGGTCTTCGCTCGAGGACCAGGGGGCACGACGGGTTATTTCGTGCGGCGCCTAGCCCGGACGAATTTGGGCGTGGAAATTGTGCCAGCGGGTTTGGTAAATTGCCGGCTCACGCGGTCACGTTCTTTGACATCTTGAATAGGTGCGTGGCGAGCAGACCCTCGTCGCGCACCGTCAGCAAAAGGCGTTTGTCGAACGCGCGGGCCGCTGATGCGCCAAGAGGAGCGCTGATGCGCCAAGAGGGACGGTGCGTCAGCGCTTCGCTTGACACACCCTACGGCTCTACGGCTCGCCGCCGTCTGCCTGTTCCAATCCCGGAATTCTAGCGAATTCCGCTACGAGCAAACCGTCCTTCTACCCGTTCGCGGCGTCCGAGTCAAAATTCCATTCGCTTGCGGAAGGCGGCCAGCGTGGCGAGGGTGGAATTGGGATGGGCGAATTCGTCGATTAGTCCGCGGCCATCTGAGTTGGCGGGCGGCTCGTCGCGCATCTGGTTCCAGAAGACGGCGTGGACGGCCGACTTGGCCGAGAAGAGTTGCAAATAGGTTTCCAACCAGCGCTGCTGAATCTTGGTTGTGAAGCCGTCGCCAGTGCCGGGAATCGTCAGCAGGATCACCAGCGGCAGGCCGAGGGTCGTCCAGCGCTCGAGCTGCCGGCCGATTTCGAGCACGTCGCGCGGCAGCGTCAAGCGCGGACCCGAGCCGAGATTGATCTCCAAGCCGATGCCGGCGATTCCTAAATCCGCGCGGACGAGCGTATCGGCGTATTGCAGCGGCGAGAGGTCTTGCTCGCGCCGCGCCAGGTATTCTCCGCACGGTTGATTGAACGATACGACCACCGGCACGCGCGAGTCCAGCTCGCGGACGATCTCGATGCTCCGCAGCGTCAGCCGCAGCGATTGCTCTTCGCTGAGCGAAAGCGTCTCGACGTTGTTCACCCGCGCGGCGCAGTTCCAGAGGTGCACCCGTCCCTTGTAGCGATTCACGGCGGCGCGGATATGATTGCTGGCCACGTTGAGAATCGTGTCGAAATTTCCTTCCCACAGGTAGAGCCAGTCGGGAAGCGAGGTCTGCTCGATCTCCAATAGCGGTCCGGCGAAAATTCGCATTTGATGCGCCTGGCACCAGGCGATCTGGCCATCGACCATGCTCCAGCGCGGGGCGCCTTCCTGGGCTTCGACGTGGCTCCAGGGCATCCGCACCACGGCCGTGTTGAACGCGTCGGCAAACGCTTCCGAGAGCGCCGGGGCGGGCAGAATTGAATCCAAGTCGCCGCCGAAGAGGATCGTTTGCTTGACCGACTGCGCGGCGCGGACGCGCGCCGCCTCGTCGCAAAAGGCCGCAATCAGTGCATCGCCGGCATCGAGGGCCGCTTCGATGGCCCGCTGGGCGCGATCGGCGGCCTCGGCCGGGCGCTCGAGCGCCGCCACCGCAGCGACGAATTCGGCCATCGCCCGATCCGTGGCGGCGGCAACGGGCGGCGGCACCTCCAGGGCGGCCTGCTCCCAGGCCACGACGTTGCTCTTGAGCCGGTTCACCGTGCCGCGGGCCAGCTCGACGGACAGGTTATACTGCCCATCGCGTTCGATCAAAGTGGCCGTCGCCAGCAGCATTTCGCCGCGGCCGGCAACATTCCAGAGGATATGAAAGCTGCCCGATTCGCTTTCAGCCCGCTCGGCAACGAGCCCGTCGTCGGCCAATGTGACATGCGTCCGCCAGGGGATGTCGTCGAGACCCGCCAGATAAGCCCGTTCCGCGGCCTTGGCCGGCAATTGCTCGCGGCGGGGAACCAAGAAGCGCGTCAGACCCATCGACCCGAAGTCCTATCCAGCGGAGACAGTTTCCGAGCCTATCCGAAAACCGCTTGGGGAAAGGGGGACAGTCCCCTTTTGTTCCCGACCGTCGCGGCGATGGCGCCCGCTCCACAAAAGGGGACAGTCCCAGGCGGTTTTCGGATAGGCTCTCCAGATCAGGCTTTCCACACGCTTCAGTCTAACCGCGGATAGCCGCGAGAGATATTCCCTCGTCTAGGAATCTACGCCCGCGCTCGCCGCAACGAGTAGGCCCGAACGTGCGGGCCGCGGAACGGCACCCGCCGCGGCGGGTTCCCTACAGCGGCGGCGACTGATATATTCTCGAATTGATTGTATTCTTCATTTACTACTCGCCCAAAGGACGGAACCGCAAATGTCCATTGAACCTCTCATGCAAGCCCCCGTATTGGAAACCTCGATCCCCGGCTGGCCCGTTCGGCGCGGCAAAGTGCGCGACGTGTACGATCTCGGCGAGCGGCTGCTGCTGGTCGCCACCGATCGAATCAGCGCCTTCGACTGGGTGCTGCCCAATGGGATTCCCGACAAAGGGCGCGTGCTCACGCAGACGAGCCTGTTCTGGCTCGAATTGCTCGACGAGCAGAACCATCTGATTTCGGGCGACGCCGGCCGCTTCGGTTTGCCGAGCGGGGTCGATCCCGAGCCGTTTTCCGGGCGGAGCATGCTCGTGCGCAAGACGCAGGTGGTGCCGATCGAATGCGTGGTCCGTGGCTATCTCTCCGGTTCCGGTTGGAAGGAGTATCGGCAAACCGGCGAAGTTTGCGGCGTGCGGCTGCCGGCCGGTTTGGTTGAAAGCGATCGGCTGCAGGAGCCGATCTTCACCCCGGCCACCAAAGAAGAGAGCGGGCACGACATCAACATTTCCTTGGCGCGAATGGCGGAACTGATCGGTAGCGAGGTGGCTGACGAGCTTCGCCGCCGCAGTTTGGCGATCTATAGCCGCGGCGCGGAATTCGCTCGCGGCCGCGGGATCATTATCGCCGACACGAAGTTCGAATGGGGCTGGCTCGACGGCAAGCTGATTCTGATCGACGAAGTGCTCACGCCCGACAGCTCCCGATTCTGGCCGGCCGATTCCTATGCGCCCGGCCGAGGCCAGCCGTCGTTCGACAAGCAATTCGTCCGCGATTGGCTGGAAACTACCACCTGGGACAAGAACAGCCCGCCGCCCGCGCTCCCGGACGATGTCGTGCTCCGGACGCGCGAGAAGTACGTCGAGGCGTACGAGCGTCTGACCGGGCGAGTGTTTGCCTGGCGGTAAGCAAGTACGAAGTACGGAGTACAAAGTACGAAGGACTGACAACGAAGGACTAAGCACTTTCTCTTTCGCACTTTTCACTTCGGAACGCCGCGGAGGGCGTTCCATACCGCTCACCAAATCTCTTTCGTACTTCGTAGTTGGTACTTTGTACTTCGCGGCGGCGCTCGGCAATCTCTGCGCACTCTGCGCCTCCTGCCGCGCCTCATAATCGGGAACGGTGGCAAAATCGAAAAAAAACTCCCCTTCGGCATAATCCGCAACCGACACCTATAGTCAGGCAAGATATTGACCCGCGACCCGTTGGCTCTTGCTCAAGGGATTTCTTTGGAGACGGTGACTTCACAGGAGGGAACCATGCGACGTTTGTTCTTGGGATTGGCGATCGCCGGATTCGCCGCGCTGACGCCGAGCTGGCTGCTAGCGGGCGATCAAGAAGTGGCTCAGCAGATCGCCGCCAACCTGAAAAATAGCGGCAAAATGCACGGCTACAGCGTTGGAGTGAAGGTGCAGGAAGGCACGGTCTGGCTCAACGGCACGGTGAAAAGCCAGGAGCAGTTGGCCACGGCTTTGGACATCGTTCAGGACACGCCAGGGATCGAGAAGATCGTCAACGGGCTGTCCGTAACTGGCGGCGCCGGACAAACGGCCGTGCGACAGGCGGCCGACTCGTCGAGCGGAGCATCCGCTCAGTTGGCGATCGGCAGCCAGGCGGACTACAACAAGCCGGATTATGAGGCCACGCCGTCCAAATCGGTGCTGGCGGCGACCCGTACGGCAGCCGTTCCGGCATCGTATAGTTCCGCTCCGTCGGCGAACTCGGGCGTGCCGCTCCCGCTCTCGGCTGCTCCGCGCCTTGCCGCGCAGCCGCGCATGATGCAGCAGGCGCCGGTCGAGATGGCCTCGTCCATGCAGAACGGCGCGCCGATTCCGGCCTATGTGCCGGCGGCGGGCGGCGGGATCGCCCCAGCCCATTTCGATCATCCGACGATGCCGGGCTACGCCTGGCCGAGCTATGCCTCGTATCCCAATTACGCGGCGTTGACCTATCCTCGCCAGTATTCGCCGACCGCTTGGCCGTTCATCGGTCCTTTCTACCCCTATCCGCAGGTGCCGCTCGGCTGGCGGAAGGTCACGCTGGAATGGCACAACGGCTGGTGGATGCTCGACTTCAACGACGGCTGCAAATAGGGGCCTGAGGTCGGGGGCCGGAGGACAGCGTTCGCAGTGCGAAAGTTGAATAAACGACGATCGCACGCCGTTGAAGGAAGTCATCCCAAGATCGCGAGTTCATTCGCCCCCTGCCGGGTGCTCAGCCGGCAGGGGTTTTTGCATTATCTAGTTGCCGCTTGCCTATCTTGCCCCGGCCTCCGGCCTCCGGCCCCTGGCCTCCGATTTTCCCGCACGACCGGAAAAATCCGCAAGTTCGGCCCAGCTTCACACGATAACAAGGTCTGGCCACGGGCTAGTTCCGTTGGACAGCAGGCGGCGAAGGCCACGAGTGGTCACCAACCGCGGGCCAATCGTCAGTCGACCGAAATTTCATGTCGAGGAGTTCGTGCATGTCAACCAAATCGCTCTGGGCGGCTGGCGCTCTGTTGGCCCTCTCGACGCTCACCAACACGGGCTGCTTCTGGATCACCAAGGAAGGCCCGAATCTTGGCGCCTTCTCGATCCCGATCCCGGTCAGTCCTTATTTCCAAGATAAGGAAGAGCAACGATTCTGGGTCCACGAGCGGTATGGCAAGGCGCCCGTGCTCGGACCGATTACTCCCGGCGGCCCGGTGACGGCGATCGATACGCCGAGCGACGACGAAGTGATGGTCGCGTTGGAAAAGGTCCGCCCGGTCCGCGGCGGCGTTCCGCTGTTGTGGGAGCGGCAGCGCAACAATGTGCGGATCGTCAAAGACAAGATCGCCGACTACATCGATCCGCCGCGCGTCTATCCGCTGATCGGCCCGGCGCAGCTCCACCACGCCCACTACAAATGCACGGTCTACTTCAGCGAAACGACCCGCATGGGCTGGCCGTTGCCCTACACGACCACAACCGAAGACGCCCAAGAAGTGGTCTACATCGACCACAACCATTTCCACATGGTCGGCAACGTCAACACCGGGGCGAGCGCCAACTTTTGACGATCGTCGTCGGATCGCACGAATCTCAAAGCCCTCGGCACACGCCGCGGGCTTTTTTTATTTCGCGACTGACCGAGAGCCATGACACGAACGCGCCGGCGATTGCCGCCAGCATGAGTGCCGACGGCTCGGGAACCGCGGATCCGGCGGCGGCCGATTCTGAACCATTTGCCATAGCTGCCCCGGAATGAGCGTTTCGGTCGAAAAGTTCATCCGCCAACTCAGTGGGACTAATCACCGGGCCGGATCCAAACGGTTCGCTCGGCAGCAACGAGCTGGCCAGGGTCAGGCTGGTCGATTCGGCGGAATGAGCAGCGGCCGTCTCGTCGAGCGGATTGCCGGATGCACTCGACGCGGCGATCGTCACGCGGGCGCTCGAAGTGGAAGTGCCGCCGATGATGAGCGCATTTTGGACAATGTGATTGGCCGTCAGATCGCTTCCCGCGTTGGCGACGACGTTGCCGCTGCCGTCGATTCCGCCAGCCTGTTGATGCATGCCGGAAACGAGTAGTCCCCCCGCCACGGCGGTGCTGCTATTGGTGATGTCGACTCGATCCGCTGCCGCGATCGAACTGGAAAGCGCCGAAACCGAACCGGCGAGTTCCAACGTCGCTCCGGAGCTGATCGTGGCCTTCACGCCGCTGGCGATGGTCGCCGCGCCGGAAGTCACGTTGAATCGAAGCCTGCCGCCCGTAACTTGAATCGTGCTGCCGGAATTAAGCGTCGGCGCGCCGTCGATCTCCAGCGTGCTGCTCGTCGTCTTGATAAGATTGCCGGAGTTCACCACCGCTCCGGCGAACGTGCTATCGAGATTGCTGCCGTAGACGAGATTGCCGCTGGGGCCGATAGCAATCGTGCCGCTGCCGAAAAGCTGACTCTGGTTGCCGAAGAGCAGGCTTTTTCCTGTGGCCATCGTCAGAATCCGCCCCGCGCCGACGTTGACGGTGGCCGTATTGCCGGCGCTGGAAACCGCGGCAGAGTAATTGACGTTGATCGTGGTACTGCTGGCGGTCACGTCGAGCGTGCTGGGGCCGCTTGTGGCATCCTGTGTGACATCGAACATGTCGGCGGCAATGGTGCCGACCCTGAGCGTGCCGCCGGTGAAAACGAGCACACCGTTGCCCGGACCATTAGCGATCGTCGCGGCGCCGGCATCGAGCGTCCCCCCTTTGAGATTGAAAATTCCGGAGGCACTAGCGGCATTGGTGAGATTCAGTCTCCCGCCGCTGCGGACGTGAAGCGTGCCGCCGGTCTGATTCACCGTTCCCATCGCTCCGGCGCCATTGGCCACGTAGAAGTCATTGCTCATGCTGGCGTTGATCGTGCCGCTCCCGCTGAGATTGAGCACGCCGGTGCCGCCTTGGTTGGCCACGTTGAACCCGCCGCTGCCGAAGCTGACGCTGCCGCCGCTGAGGTTAAACGTGCCGTTGGCGGTGCCGTTGGCGATGTCGAAATTCAAACCGGTGCCGATCGTGCCACTGGTTTGCGTGATCGTGACCGTGCCTCCTTCGACACTCAATTCGTCAAGGACCGTGAGCGCATGCCCATTGCCGACCATCAACGCCGCCCCCTTCGTGCCACCGTTGATGTCATATCCGGCGTAAATCGTGGTGTCGTTGCCCGTCACATCGAGCGTGCTGGCGCTATCGGACCCGCTTTGAGCGAGATTGCCCCCCATCGAATATGCCAGGACCTTAAGCGTGCCCCCGGTGAAGTTGAAAACGCCCTTGCCTCCCGCGGAGAAGATCTGGGTGCCGCCGCCGACGACGCTCAGAGTGCCGCCTTTCAAGTTGTACGTGCCCGCGCCTTGATCCAACTGAATATCGAGGTCATCCGCGACGTTGACCATCCCGCCCGTCTGCGTGAACGTGCCTGCGCCTTCAAAGCCGATGAACAGGCTGGAGTTGGCGTCGAGCGTACCTCCCTGCATGTTGTAGGCGCCGCTGCTGCCTGCCTGGTCGCCGATGGTCAACGCTTGATCCACGATGTGCGTTCCGCCCGTCTGCGTGAACGTTCCAGTGCCGAGATACCCGATCTCTTCCTGATGGTAGGCGTGCAGCGTGGCCGTGTTGGCCAGATTGTATGTACCAATCGAGCCGGCCTGGTAGCCGATAAAGAGTTCGCTGCCGTCGGCGGCGCTGCTTTGGAAATTGGCGACGGAATTGCCGGTTTGAGTGAGGATGCCGTTGCCGTAGACGCCGACGTACGAATCGTTGCCATAAATGCTGGCGTTGAGCGTGCCGCCACTGAGACTGTAGGTTCCCGATGAAATCGAGTCTTGTCCGACCCAAAGCCCTCCACTGGCGACGTTGTTGACGAGAGCGCCATTGTTGACGCTGCCGCCCGACTGGTTGTAGATCCCCGGCCCTCCACCCGACACGAGACCAACAACGAGCAAATTATTGACGGTCAATGTGCCGGCGGATTGATTGACCGTCGTCGTGACGCTTGCGGAGTCGTTGCCTCCCAGCGCGATGCCGCTGATGGCCGGGGGACTGGCCGTGATATTGGCGATACCACCATTTTCCAGATTGGCGTCGTCAACGCTGTTGTTGTTCGCGCCCGGAACTCGCGTGGGCGGCGTCCAATTGGCCGCGGTATTCCAATCGGCCGGCCCGGCGACATTCCAATAGATCTCGGCGGCGGAAAGGCGGGCCATTCCCGGCAGAGCGACCCAGACCAACGGCGACACGAACAGGATGATCAACCGGCAGGGCTGACGACTCCTTCGGCTTCTAAAACCGTCGGGGACTGTCTCCTTTTGTCGAGCGGGCACGATCGCCAGATGGTCGGGAACAAAAGGAGACTGTCCCCTTCTCCGCAGACGGTTTTCGGACAGCCCCGTATTGCCCAAGGCGATCGGAATGAGCGGCTGCATGAGATCCAAACCAGAGGTGTCGGTGCGAACGCCGGAGAATCCCACGACGCAGTTGGCTGGCTGTCAGTTTCCCTCGACGCCTCGCGCCTGCCGCCTCGGCAGACGCCAAGCGGCGTCGAGTTCAGCCCCTTGCCACGAACTGGCGCTTCCATAATCCAACAAAGCGAGTCGAAATGCAACGATTTTATTCGAATCATGTTGACTCGCGATCCCTCCTGATTTCCGACGAATTGATTCAGCCTCGACGACAAGCTGTTCTACGACGACTCCGCCACGGTTGACGGCCTTTTCCGCTGTCTATTTCCGTGTTGATCCGAGTACATCGGTCGCCACGTGAGCGCGTTTGCCCGATCGGCAATGACGGTGGCGTCAGCCCGCGAAGCTCTATACTTCAAGGGGCTCTGAGGCAACAGAACGCTTTTGCTCGCGGAAGCCTGCGGTCGGCTGTTCCGCGGCCATCGCCGATTTGGCCCTGGCGGCGCCGGTAAGAGGGCGCTTTGGCATTCCCGCCAGTCGCGCGCGGCGGACGCGGTAGTACATCGCCCCACAGAAGGCGCCGAACACGAGATACGGAGTGCCCATCATGAACAGGATGCTGTAGAAGTAGCCTTTCACCATGCCGCCATGCGTCGGATCTTGTTTCTCCATCGCATCCTTGCAATTCGGGCAGGCCGAGGCGACCGAGTTCAGCACGAGCACCAGCGCCAGAGCAACAATCAGCAAGGCAAAACGGCAGTTGCAAAAACGACGCATAACGGGCCTCGCTTCCTATAGCGATGAAATCGGCACAGCTTCAATATAACTTTTCACACCGCGCCGGGGTAGAGATGATACAGCATCACGTACACGACGACCCCCGTCACCGAGACATATAACCAGATCGGAAACGTCCACACCGCCAACTTGCGATGCGCCTGCCGACGGTCTTTCAGCCCAAGGATCGCGGTCGCAATCGCCAGCACCGGGACCGTCGCCGCCAGCGCGATGTGCGAAATCAGGATCGAGAAATAGAACGCTCGAATCGGCCCGCTGCCGCCGAAGTGCACCGGCTCGGCAGTGAGATGGTAGATCAAATAGCAAGTGAGAAACACGCTCGAAACGGCCAGGGCCGAGAGCATCATCCATTTGTGGGCCCGTTCGCGGCCTTGCTTGATGAGCACGAATCCGGAAAGCAACAGCACCGTGGCGATGCTGTTGAGCACCGCGTCGGTCGTGGCCAGCGGGTGAATCGCGGTCGCCAGAATCAGCATTTGCGGTCAGCTCACGTCTTGGGACCATCCTTCGGCTCCTGCCTTGCTCCCGCGGCCGGCGAATCCTTTTCCGCCAGCATTTCGCGCAGTCGCTTTCGCAAGCGAATCACGTCGGCCGCATCGACTAGATTGAAATAACCGCGGATCCGGCTCTTGCGGTCGAGCACCACCGCCAGCTCGGAATGCGTCTTTTCCGCCATCGGCACCGCGAAGCTCTCCTTGCCGACCTTGAGAGTTCGATCGTCGTCAGCGGTCAAGAAAGTCCAGCGCTTCGGATCGGCCGAAAACCGGGCCGCATACCTTCGCAATTCCGCGGGCGGGTCGTCCGCCGGATCGCACGTGATGCTGACGAACTTCACGGCGTCCAAGTCGCTGTCCAACTGCAAGCCGGCCAACTCCTGATTGAGCTTGTAGCACGGGCCGGGGCAGGATGTGAAAAAGAAGCTCGCCACCCAGACTCTTCCCATCATGCTCTTGGAATCGAACGTCTTGCCGTCTTGATCGGTGAGCTTGAAACCGGGAATCGTGGGTCCGTCCGGAGGAATGTTCGTGCGGCTGAAGTCCGATTGCCCCTGCGGTGGGTCGGCGTCGGCCGTTTTCTCGTTCGGATGCCTGAGCATTATCCAGCCGGCATAGGATCCCGTCGCGGCCAGCGCCAAAAGGAGCCAAAATACGAGAGCAGTGCTTTTCATAATAAATCTCCCGTCGTCCGCCGGGCTGAAATCTTCCAGGCCAGGGCGAACATGATCGCACAGAATAGAACCGTCACCAGACCGCAAACCCAAGCCGAAGGCAAATCGGCGGGCAGGGCCAACCCACGCACGTCGGCGGGAGCATCCCAATATAATAGCCGCCGCAGCCCGGCGACGCCGTAGGTCAGCGGATTGAGCCACACGATCCAGCCGAGCCAGCTCGAGCCGTCACCGCGGAAAAACGCCCCCGATAAGAGCCACATCGGCAAGAGAAACACGCTCATCACGGCATGGAAGCCTTGCGTCGAATCCATCCGCCAGGCCAGCAGAAAACCGAGCGCCGTGAGCGCCAGCGACACCACGAACATCCAGCCCACCACCGCCAAGAACGCCACCGGCCCGAGATGGAACCCGAGCGTAAATCCCAAGAGCACAAACAACGTCGCCTGAGCGACTGCGATCAGCGTTCCGCCGAGAATCTTGCCGAGCACCATCGACCATCGCGGGATCGGGCCGACCAGCACGGACTGCAAAAACCCTTCGCGGCGGTCTTCGATGATCGAGATCGTGGCGAAGATGGCCGTGAACAAGAGAATCAGCACCAGGGTTCCGGGGAAAAAGTATTCGCTGTAGGAAATCTTCCCGGTCGTGTCCCCCGGCATCCGGAACGACGGCCCCAGCCCGGCGCCAAACAACAGCCAAAACAAGAGCGGCTGGCCAATCGCGCCGAACACGCGGTTCGGCTGGCGGATGAACCGCACCCATTCGCGGCGGCTCAGGGTCCACGCCGCCAGCCAGGGGCGGGGGCGGACCGGCTCATTCACGACAGCCGCTCGAGCGACCCGTTCCACCAATAACTCAGCCAACGGCCACCTCCTCTCGCTCGCGCCAGAAGCGGTGCCCGGTGCGGTCGATAAACACATCCTCGAGCGTCGGCTTGCCCAGCGTGATTGCCTCGATCCGACCGGGGAAGGCCTCGACCAGCCGGGCGATCCATTCGTGGCCGTCCGGCTGCTCCAGCCGCACCGCGCCCTCGAGCACGCTCGCCGCGCAGCCGAAGCGCGCGGAGATCGCTTGCGCGAGCGGCTGCGGCTCGTCCGTTTGGATCGTGATCGAATCGCCGCCGACGGTCGATTTGAGCGCCTCGGGGGTATCGAGAGCCACGAGCGCGCCTTCGTTCAAGATCGCGATTCGATCGGCCTTCTCGGCCTCTTCGAGCAAATGCGTCGTGAGCACGATCGTCACTCCGTCCTCGCGGCGCACTTGCTGCAAATAATCCCACAGATCGCTACGGGCGCCCGGATCGAGACCGGTGCTCGGCTCGTCGAGCAGCAACAGCCGCGGGCGATGCAGCATTCCCTTCGCCAACTCGACGCGCCGCCTCAGGCCGCCGGAGAGCGTTTCGACGCGGTCGCGGCGGCGATCGCCGAGACCCAGCCTCGCTAGCATTTCATCTTGCCGGGCTTGCAGCGAACGGCCGGAAAGGCCGTAGAGATGCCCCTGGTGCATGAGGTTTTCCACCACGGTCAGCTTCCTATCGAGACTCGGGGCTTGGAAGACGACGCCGATCCGCTCGCGGATGGCCTGAGTCGCGCGCCGCAAGTCATGGTCAAGAATCCGAACTTCTCCGTGTTGCAGCGGAATCAACGTCGAGAGCAGGCGGAAGAGCGTCGTCTTGCCGCCGCCGTTGGGCCCGAGGTACACGAAGATCTCCCCAGGCTCGATTTGGAGGTTGATCCCGACCAGCGCCCGCCGCGCGCCGTAACGATGCTCGAGTTCGGTGATCTCGATAGCTGGGGCGGCTTTGACGGGCTGGCTGATCATCGCAAAGCTAGTCAATTCTCCGAGCGGACGCCAATCACTTTTCCGACTGCTCTTCCTGGGCAGCTTGAATGCGCGCCTCCAGGGCGGGGCTCGCCAAATGTTGCAACTGCTCTTGCGAGGCGTGCCGCAGCCGCATGCCGACATCCGGCACGAGCATCAGCATCAGGAAGATCGACATCATCGCGGCCGGGATCGTCAGGACGTATTTCCAATTGGCTTCGTATTTCACGTGCATGAAAAACAGGATCACCAACATGGCCTTCGTGCAAGAGACGGCCATCATGAACGCCCGACCCACCGCCGGCTGATCGTGAAACGGCCACTTGATCGGCAGCAAATTGGAGGTCCAGAACGACATCGTCGTGAGTATGCAAAGCGCGACAAACACATAGATGTATTTAGCGATGCTCGCATGATAGTCGTGCTGGCCGTGCGCCGCGGCATCCCCGTGGCCTGGAGAGTCGGTATGATCGGTCATGGAGTTTCTGATTTTGGATTTCCGATTTTGGATTTGCCGCTCGCTCTCAGCTATCAAAATGTTCCGCTATCTATTATTAGAACAAATACAGGAGAGGAAACAGAAAAATCCAGACGAGATCGACGAAATGCCAATAGAGGCCGATGTTTTCAATCACGTGGGCTTTCTCGATTCCCAGCCGCCAAGTCAACATGATCCCAAATACGATCAGCCCAATCAGTACGTGCAGGGCGTGGAACCCGGTCAGCAAAAAATAGGTGCTGGCCCACATGTTGCCGCCGGGAATCACCATCGGCAGTTTGATCCAGGGGAACAGGTCGTTCAGCCCTTCGCTCTTGGCCGACTCGCCGGACGCCGACGTGACCGAGACCGCTTCGGAGCTTTCCTCGAGCGGATAGATCTTCTGGGCCACGTCGAGGGCCAGCTCCACCGGACCGGCCTGCGGGTTCATCACCACCTTAGTGATCCGATCGATCTCCGCCAGCCCCTCGGCGTCCTGCTTGGTTATCTTATCGGCCGGGAGCGTTCGCAGCTTCTTGATTTCGGCTTGGACATCGGCGTCGTTCAGCCGCAGCCGGACCGCCGAGGCATAGTACACGTCGGGGCGCTCGTAGACGCGGTGAGTGAAGTTCGGGCCCTGCGGCTGCCAGGGGTAGACGCCGTGCGAAAACTTGGCGCTGTATTCGTACATCTTCACGCCCAGGAACACGCCCCCCAGCGCGAGCGTGAGCGCGAGCAGGCCCTTCGCCAATCCGGCATTGTTCTTTCGCGCGGCTTCGAGGCTGAGCACGATCGTGACGCTGGAGCAGATCAGCACGAACGTGTTGAAAGCCCCGATCGGCTCGCTCAGATGCACGTCGTGCGCTCTCGGCCACATTGGAGCGCCGAACCGCAGCACGATGTAAGTGCCGATCAGTCCGGCGAAGAACATGATTTCGGTCGAAAGGAACAACCAGACGATCAGCTTGCTGTTGACCATCGGCAAGCCGGGTTGGTATTCGAGCGGGACGTGCCCGTGACCATGGCCGTCGTGACCGCGATCTCCGTGGCCATGTGCGCCGGTTTCCTGATGCATCACTTCAGCAGTCATATTTCGTTAAACCAGGGGGACCAACATGAACATCAATAACAACGCCGGCAGATAGATCAGGCTCGCTCGCAATAGCCAGCGCGCGGAGGGCTCGTCGCGGCGAACGCAAAACCAGGCCGAACAAGCCAGGTAGGCCAGCCCCAGCGCGACCGCCGCGGTAAAATAGACGGGCCCCGCATGTTCCACGACGGGCACCAGGCTGACCGGCACGAGCGCGAGCGCCGCCACCACGGCCTGCATGCCAGCCCGGCAGCCGCTCGGATCGACAACCGTGAGCATCTTGAGCCGCGCGGCTGCGTACTGCCGGCGATAAATCCAGGCGATCGCCATGAAGTGTGGGAATTGCCAGAGATAGACGAT
>DASZFO010000317.1 GCA_035939775.1 Pirellulales bacterium
TCTTGGAAACGCCAGCTCTCGACCGCTTCGTCGAGCGATCCGCCGCCAGCCAGCCGCCGATCGAACGCTTCGAGCAGCTCGTCGGCATGCCGCTTGGCGAATTCGAAGCAAAATGGCGCGCCGAAATGCTGACGATGAAAAGCGGCGGGCGATAAACCGACTTACTGCCCCTCGCGCTCGAAGGCTTCGATCGCTTGCAAGAGTTGGCTGCGGATTTGTTCGAGGCGGGCTTCGTCGTCGATTTTTTGCCCCTCGTGATCGGTGACGTAGAACACGTCGACCACTTGATCGAGATAGGTGCCGATCTTGGCCAACGATACCGAGAGGCCGAGTTCGAAGATTGTGCGAGCGATTGTGTAGAGCAACCCGGTCCGGTCGGAGGCGAAGATGTCGAGGATCGTGAAGCTTTCGGAGGTGCTGTTGTCGGTGCGGACGCGCGTGGGAGGCGCGTGTAGCCCGTCGCGGCGTTGCTGCTTGACGCTCGTCCAAACTCGGCGAAATGCCGGCTGCTGATTCGCCGTGAGCGCCTCGGTCAAGCGGCGATCGATGTGCTCGATCCGGTCGGGGGGCGGTTCGCCGGAGTAGTCTGGATCGCGAACGACAAACAGGTCGAGCACAAGGCGCTCGGCGAGCGTATTGATGTCGGCCGAGAGGATCTCCAATCCCTGGCTCGTCAGGCCGCCGGTCAGTTTGTGAAACACGCCGGGGGCGATGTCTTCGTGCGTGGCGATGACGAACTCGACGGTGCCGGTATCGGCCAGGTAGCGGGTCGCGATGCGCACGTCGCCGATCGCCAAAGTCTTCAGTTGCCGCAATTGCTCGGCGATGCGCTCGGCCGGCATACTGAAGAGCAACGAGCTTGGCAGTGCGGCGACCTGTTGGGCAAACCAAGCGAAATCGGGTTCGGCGCGAAACAGGGTCAGCACGTCGTCCCGGCGTTCCTCGGCGCTCGGCGTGTGTGAGTCGCCGGCCAAATGACGCATCGTGCGATGATACAGGTCCGCCAGGACCTCGCTCTTCCACTGATTGAGCACGCCCGGCCCGACCGCCGCTAGATCGGCGGCCGTGAGCAGATAGAGCATCCGCAGCACCTCCGGCGAGCCGACCTCGACGGCGAAGCGCACGATCAACTGATCGTCGCTCGTGTCGCGGCGGAACGCCAGGTGCGACATCAGCAGGTGCTTGTGGACCAAGAACTTGAGCGTCTCCGCTTCCTGCTCCGGCAATCTCAAGCGCCGGGCCGTATTCTCCGCGATCCGCAGCCCGACCTCGCTATGGTCTTCGACGTAGCCCTTGCCCAGATCGTGGATCAGCAACGCTAGGTGGAGCGTACTCTTCTGCTGCAAACCACGATAAACTTCCCCCAGCAATCCCCGATCGCGCTGGAATCGTGTCACTTCATCCACCCCGCGCAGGCAATGCTCATCGACCGTGAATTTGTGATACTCGTTGAACTGCAACAGGCAGCGGGCATGGGCAAATTCGGGCACCACCTTTTCCAGCACGCCCACCTCGTGCAATTGGTGCAACAATTCGCCGAGCATCTGCGGCTGCGAAAGCAAGGAGAGAAATCGGGCCGCGGCGGTCGGCGTGAGCTGATCGGAAAACACGGGCGATGCCTCGTGCACCGCTTGCCAAGTGGACGACGCGACGCGCGTGTCGTAAAGATTCGAGAGATCGGCCAACCGCAGCACTTCCGTCACGTCGGCTTGCAGCTTGGCCAGCCCGCGGCGCGTGGCCTTGATGCGCGGGCCGACGATGAAATCTCCTTCCATCTGATGCCCGAGCATCGGCGAGAGCCATTCGGCGAGCCGAATCCAAGGGCGGATTTGGGCGACGAACCGGCCTACGAGCTGGCTCACTTCGCGCGTGTGGCGAAAATACTCGCGCATGAATTGCTCGACCGGCAGCAGCCCTTCGGTCCCTTGATAGCTGAAGGCGGCGGCCAGACGGACTTGCTCCGCCCGATCGAGCACGTCGCGCGATTTGCCGGCGTGAAAGTGCAGGTCGTTGCGCGTGCGCAAGAGGAATTCGCTGGCGCGGCGCAGCGTGCGTTGATCGTCTTTGAGGATCGCCCCCATCATTTGCAGGCTGTTTGGCTCCGCCTCGCCATAGCGGGCGAAACCGAGCCAGCGCATTAACTGAATGTCGCGAAGCGCCCCGGGCGATCGCTTCACGTTCGGCTCGAGCAGATAAACGGTTTCCCCGTATTGCGAGCGCTCCTCTTCCCGTGCCCGTTCGATCGCTTTGAGCAAGCCGCGCCAATGGCGGCGCGAGTCGCGTTGGAATCCGCGGAGGAACTTTTCGTACAGCGGCTCGCCGCCGGTGAGAAATCGCGATTCGACCAGCGCCGTGTAGATCGTCGCGTCCTTGGCGGCCAGCTTGCAGGCCTCGGCCGGCGTGCGCACGCTCTGCCCGAGCGCAAAGCCCACGTCGTATAGATCGTGCAAGAGCCGCTTGGCCAGCGGCTCCATGATCGGACCCACGACCGGGCTGTGCAAGATCATCAGATCGACGTCGGAATACGGGGCGACGTCGCCGCGGCCGTAGCCGCCGAGCGCCACGAGCGCGACTTCCTCGCGATAGCGCGTCGCTTGATCGGGAAAATCCTCCAGAGCGGATTCGTAGAGGCTCAATACAACCGTGTCGAGCATCTCGGTGAGATGCGCGCAGACCTGAATCCCCGGCGAGCCTGCCTCGTGCTGCTGGCGAAGCTTATGCCGCTCGGCCGCGAGCCATTCTCTAGCCGCGACGACGCCGGGACGAAGTTTCAAAGTGCCGGACATCCGTTAGAGCGCGTCCTCGCCGGTTTCGCCGGTGCGGATGCGGATCGTGTTGGCCAGGTCAATCACGAAGATTTTGCCGTCCCCGATCTGGCCCGTTTGGGCCGTGCGCATGATCGTGTCGATCACGTTTTGCAATTGCTGGTCGGCCACGACGATCTCGATCTTGACTTTCGGCACGAAATCGACGGCGTATTCGGTGCCGCGGTACATTTCGGTGTGCCCCTTCTGCCGCCCGAAACCGCGGACTTCGCTGATGGTCATGCCCTGCACGCCATACTCGGTCAGGGCGTTCTTGACGTCTTCGAGCTTGAAGTGGCGGATGATGGCTTCGACCTTTTTCATATGAAAATATACCCCTCTTCGCCGTGCTGGCTAAGGTCAAGACCTTGGATTTCCTGCTGCTGGCTGACGCGCAGGCCGATTGTGGCGTCGAGAATCTTGAGCAAGATAAAGGTGACGACGATCGCGAAGACCCAAGTGATTGCCGTGGCGATGAGTTGTCCTTTGAGGATGTGGCCCCCTTCGATGAGCCCCAGCGGATCGCCATGATCCATGTCGCTCACGGCGCGCGTTGCGAATACTCCGGTCAGAATGGCGCCCAGCGTGCCGCCGACGCCATGCACGCCGAACACATCCAGCGAATCGTCGTAGCGAAATCTCGCCTTGAACATGGTGCAGGCGTAGAAGCAACAGACCCCTGCCGCCGCTCCCATCACGAGCGCGGGCATCGGAGTCACGTAGCCCGAGGCGGGAGTGATGCAGACCAGCCCGGCCACCGCTCCCGAGCAAGCTCCCAGGGCGCTCGGCTTGCGTCGGACCAGCCATTCCATGACGGCCCAAGCGACGGCGCCCGCTGCGGCCGAGAACTGCGTGGCGGCGAACGCGCTGGACGCCACGGCGTCTGACTTCATCGCGTTGCCGGCGTTGAAACCGAACCACCCGACCCATAATAGCGCCGCGCCGATCATCGTATAGGTCAGGTTGTGGGGCGGCATCGGGTCGCTGCCGTAGCCCAAGCGGCGGCCGATCAGCAAGGCGCAGATCAGCGCCGAAATGCCAGCGCTAATGTGGACGACCGTTCCGCCGGCGAAATCGAGCGCGCCCCCGCCAAACGATTGGGCGGCTTCCGAGCCGAACGAGAGAATTCCGTGCCCCCAAACCCAATGGGCCAGCGGGCAATAGACGAGCGTTCCCCAGAGGATCGTGAACGCGACCATCGCGCTGAATTTCATCCGCTCGGCGAATGCTCCGCAAATGAGCGCGGGCGTGATGATGAAGAACATCCCTTCGAAAATCATGTGAGTGAGCCGCGGAATTCCGTCGATCATCGGCACGACGGCCGCGTGCGCGGATTCGTTCCAATGCGGCTGCACGTCGTGCATCAGCAGATAATCGCCGTTGCCGATCCAGGGGTTGAAATCTTTACTGGTCGGATCGCCGCCAAACGCGAGCGAATAGCCCCAAAATGCCCAAATGATGCTGTTCATCCCCATCAGAAATACGCACTGCATCATCACGCCCAGCACGTTCTTCTTCCGCACCAGCCCGCCGTAGAACAACGCCAATCCGGGGGCCGTCATCAACAGCACCAGCGCCGAGGCCGTGAGCATCCAGGCGTTGTCTCCCGCGAGCCGGGCCGATGCGATCTTGTCATTCAGAGCTTTGAGTTCGTCCGGATTGCCGGCGGCCGAAGCGGCTTGAGCCCGCGCGATCCCGGCGCAAGTGCAGACTAATAAAGCAATCGCAAGCAGCGGCAGGACCACGAAACGCCGAAAACTCATCGAAGTGACTCGCAATTCTCAAGAAAATGGCCGGCCTGCCGGCGTTCGGTCGAATCGAAAGGGCAGCGGCCTGAATCGCTCCCAAACTAACCGGAGTTCGGCGGCGGGTAAAGAGTATTAGCGCTTTTCCCACGGCACGTCGACTTGGCCGGCCGCCGCGTTGGCCGCGCGGGCCAACACGAATAACAAGTCGCTCAAGCGGTTGAGATAGACGATCAAGTCGGGCGAAATAGTCTCGTCGGGCGCGCGAGAAAGCGTCACCACTCCACGCTCGGCGCGGCGGCAGACCGTCCGCGCAACGTGCAGCGCCGCGGCCGCGCGGGTCCCGCCGGGGAGAATAAACTGCTTGAGCGGCTTGAGCAGCGCCTCGATGCGATCGATGGCAGATTCCAGCGCGGCAACGTGCGCCGGACCAACGAGCGACGTCCCATGACGTTTAGGATCCGGCGTCGCCAGCTCCGCCCCGACATCGAACAACTCGGATTGAATCCGGGCGAGCAGTTCATCGATTTTGCCCGGGAGTGATTCGGAACGCGCCAGTCCTATCAGAGCGTTCAACTCGTCCACGGTGCCGTAGGCCTCGATACGGGGCGAATCTTTGCGCACGCGCGGCCCGCCGAAGAGCCCTGTCTCGCCGTTATCGCCGGTCTTGGTGTAGATTTTCATTCGCGCTCAAAGGATTTCGCCAGCTTGATCAGGGCCTTCGTTTGGCACGATTGCATTCGACAATCATAGCCGAACATTGCGCGAGGGAGTATGATTCGCGTTGAAGAATCATCGCCGCCGACACCATGAACATCCGCACCGACGCTGGCAGCGTCGGCCACGTCTCTCACTTGGAGATATCGCCTTGCACCGCACTGACTCGCATTTTCAGAGCAGATTCCTTTGGAGGGTCGTCGCGGGTATCGGCATTTTTATTTGGCTCGGCTCATCGGCATCCGCGGACGAGGGCACGCGGGAAAAACCATCGATCGAATCGCGATATCTAAGCAACATCCGGCAAGTGACGAGCGGATTCATCAAGGCCGGCGAGGGCTATTTCTCGCCCGATGGCCACACGATCATCTTTCAAGCCGTCCCTCAAGAATACCCATTCTATCAGATTTACACGCAATCGCTCGCCGGCGGCAAACCGAAGCGGGTGAGCACGGGTCGCGGCAAGACGACGTGCAGTTTCTTCTCGCCCGACGGCACGGGGATCATCTACGCCTCGAGCCATCTCGACCCCGATCTCGACCGCACGGAAGACGCCGGCCGAAAGCAACAGGCCGAAGACGCCAAATCGGGCGCGCATCGCCGCTACCAGTGGGATTTCGACCCGAACATGGAGATTTTCGCCGGCGATCTGGATGGCAAGAACATACGCCGGCTGACCTTCTCCAAAGGCTACGACGCCGAGTGCTCCTACTCGGCTGACGGAAAGCAGATCGTGTTTTGCAGCAACCGCGGCGGCAATCCCAACATTTACATCATGAACGCGGATGGTTCGGGCGTCCGCCAGTTGACGCACGAGAAGGGGTACAACGGCGGACCGTTCTTCTCTCTCGACGGCAAGTGGGTCGTCTATCGCAGCGACCGCAAGCATGAAGGCTTGCTTCAAATCCACGTGATCCGCGCCGATGGCTCGGGCGACACGGCGCTCACCGACAACGGCGGAGTCAATTGGGCGCCGTATTGGCACCCGAGCAAGTCCTACCTCATTTGGACCGCGGCCGACTACTCGAACCCGCGCGGCAAGCCGAATTTCGATCTGTGGCTGATGAAATATGAACACCGGGACGGCCAAATCATGCCCGGCCCGATCACGCAGATTACCGATCATCCAGCGGCCGACGTGCTCCCCGTCTTTTCTCCCGACGGCAAGCAGCTCATGTGGACCAGCAACCGGACCGCGGACAATTCGAGCCAACTCTTCATCGCCGACTTCAAGCTGCCGGAATGAGGGGGAGCATAGCGGAATTCGCCAGCGCAGGGTGCGTCGAGCGAAGCGATGACGCACCGACGCCGCACGATGCGTCTGCGCGGACTTGACGCACCCTACTTTTGCAAATCCAGCTACGATGAAGTGTCCCATGCAACGTATGCTACTCTACGAATTCGCCACGAGCGGCGGTCTCTTCGGCGACCGCGCGACACTGGCGAGCGAGTCGATCCGTCGCGAGGGCGCGGCAATGTTGACGGCGCTGGCGGCCGACTTCGCGGCCGTCGATGGAGTTGAAGCGGTGGTCATGGTCGATAGTCGCGCGACGTTGGATTTGCCCGGCTGTCGCGTTGAGTCCGTTCGTTCGTCCGACGAAGAGTTCTCGCTCCTCTCGAGCGGATCGCGACAAGCGGATTGGACGATCGTCATCGCGCCGGAATTCCACGACCTGCTCCGCTCGCGCTTCCGGCTCGTCGAAGAGTCGGGAGGCCGACTGCTGGGACCATCTTCCGGGCTCGTAGCCCTCGCGGCCGACAAGCAGCGAACGGCGGAACGACTTTCGGCAGCCGGCGTGCCCGCGCCGCGCGGAATCGCTCTCGATGCCGACGATCCGCTTCCCGCGGAGTTTCCGTTCCCGGCCGTGCTCAAGCCGCGGTTTGGCGCGGGTTCGCAGGACGTTCGGCGGATCCCAGATCGAGAGGCACTAATGGAGTCGCGATCGGCGATTTCTGGTCCATCCCGCTTGGAGAGATTCTGTCCCGGCGTCGCGGCCAGCGTAGCGCTGCTATGCGGCCCGGTTGAGCGGTTTGCGTTGCCCCCCGGCCGACAACGATTAAGCGATGACGACGAGTTTCGTTACCTGGGAGGCGCCATGCCGCTGCCGCCGGAGGCGTCGAAACGGGCCGTCGCACTCGCCGAGCGAGCGATCGCCGCGATGCCCGATCCTTTCGGTTTCGTCGGCGTCGATCTCGTGCTGGGGAACGAACCCGATGGGCGTGACGACGTAGTGATTGAGATCAATCCGCGGCTGACGACCTCGTATGTCGGGCTGCGGGCGCTCGCGGAAGGGAACCTGGCGGCGGCGATGCTGGCCGTGGCGGCGGGGAATCCCGTCCGTTTGTCATTTGCCCAGCACGCACTAGAATTTGATGCGGATGGAACAATTCGAACGCCTAACAAATCCGGCGGGGACTGTCCCCCTTTTGCGCGGGCACCATCGCCGCGATGGTCGGCGGAGCAAAACGGGGACTGTCCCCTTGTGCCGGCCGGATTTGTTAGGCGTTCTTAGGCATTTGGCGGAGACTCGAGACGACTCATGAATTGGTTGGCCCTCGATATCGGCGGAGCGAATCTGAAAGTGGCCGACGGCCGCGGGTTTGCCGTTTCCTCGGTGTTTCCGCTGTGGCAAAAGCCGCGGCAGTTGGCCGAAGCGCTCCGGGCCCTGATCGCCGGGGCGCCGCGGGCAGATCATCTGGCCGCCACGATGAGCGGCGAGTTGGCTGATTGCTTTGCGACGAAGGTCGAGGGGGTGCGGTCGATCGTGAACAGCTTCGTCACGGCCTCGGATGGGCGGCACTCGCGAATCTATCTCAACAATGGCATGCTGGTCGCGCCGCCGATCGCGCTCCAGCAGCCGCTCATGGCGGCGGCGGCGAATTGGCACGCGTTGGCCCGATTCGCCGGACGCTACGTGCCGCAGGGAGCCGGACTATTGATCGATATCGGCTCGACCACGTGCGACATCATTCCGCTGGCCGACGGCAATCCGGCCGCAACGGCGCTGACCGACCCCGAGCGGCTGATCGCCAGCGAGCTGGTGTATACGGGGGTCGAGCGGAGCCCGGTCTGCGCCCTGGTGAATTCGCTCCCCTGGCGCAAGCAACAATGCCCCACCGCGCATGAACTCTTTTCGACGACGTGGGACGCTTATCTGATGCTCGGCGATTTGCCCGAGGAACCCAACAGCACGCACACGGCCGACGGTCGGCCGGCCACCAAGTCAGCGGCCCACGACCGGCTGGCGCGGTCGATCTGCGCCGATCGCGATATGTTTGACGAGCGCGATGCGCTGGCCGCGGCCGAGGCCATCGCGCGCAGCCAATTGGCTAAGATCGCGGTGGCGATCGGTCAGGTGCTTGGCCGCTTGCCGGCTCCGCCCGACGGAATCGTGATCTCGGGCAGCGGCGAGTTCATCGCCCGCCGGGCGCTCGAGCGCATGAGAGTCGCGGCGACGATTATTTCGCTTAGCTCCGAATTAGGTCCGTCGCTGTCGCGCTGCGCCACCGCGCATGCCCTGGCTGTGATCGCCCGCGAGAGCGAATCGTCATGAGCGGCATTCCGGCGCGGGTGATCAAGCTAGGGGGCAGCCTGTTGGAATGGTCAGAGTGGGTCGCTGCCTTTCGCCGCTGGCTGGCCCAGCAGCCGGCGATGCCGAGCGTGTTGGTCGTCGGCGGTGGCAAGCTGGCCGACACGATTCGGCAATGGGACCGCTTGCACCATCTCGAAGCTAACGACGCGCATTGGTTGGCGATCGGCGCAATGAGCCTGACCGCGCAGCTTGCAAGGCGTCTGCTGCCAGAAGCGGAATGGACCGACGATTGGTCGAGAGCCGTCGAGCTGGCTGCCGACCCGAAGCGATCGCTATTAATCTTCGACGCAATGAACTTTCTTCGATCGGTCGAATCGATCGCCGCGGGCGAGCCGCTCCCGCACGGCTGGGAGGTGACGAGTGATTCGGTCGCGGCGCGAATCGCTGGGCTGCTGCGCTGCCGGGAATTGGTGATGCTCAAGTCGAACCTGCCAGCGAGCGGTGCGACCACTCTCGATCGCATCGCGGAAGAGCATTACGTTGACCGGCGATTCCCGCAATTCGCAGCGCCGATGGCGGAAATTCGATTGGTGAACTTGCGCGACGACGAATTCGCCGAGGTTGGCATCAGCCGCGTCGCAGGGTGTGTCGAGCGAAGCGCTGACGCACCGGGGCAACATCCGGATTGATGGCATTGCGGTGGGGCCGGTGCGTCTGCGCGGACTTGACGCACCCTACCAGCTAAACTCAATTCCACCACCAGGAATTGGTCTTCGTCGCCTCGACAACCTTGCCACGCACGGCAGCCGCGCTCTGATCCAGTTTGCTCTCGCGGATCACCGCCCAAGGTTGGAACAGCACTCCGCCCGAGGCGCTGATGATGTAGTTGTGCCCCTTCTTGAGCACGCTGGCCAGGGAATCGACCTGCTTGGGCACTTGATATTGATCGACCGGCAACTGCTTGGCGTTCATCAGCAGGTCGAGCCGGCAATCGGCCTTGTCGGCCAGATGTTCTTGCTCGATCAAGCTGGCCACGACCGCCAAGTCCATGCAATTCCGAAGCGATCCAAAAATCGTATCCTTGGATGAAAGCTCCTCGAATTTGGCGGTCATCGTGTCGGCCCATTTCTGGGCCAGCGGGTTCGCCTTGCCGGTGTGCTCGCGGCTGCCGGTCTGCGAGAAGTGATCTTCTTCGGTCAAGCACTTCACGCCCGTGCCGCGCAACTGCCAGGCCAGGCCGTCTTGGTCCTTCAACAGCGGTTCATAATTGGCCGCCAGCCACCACCGCGGCGTCTGGATTTTCATGCTGGGGGAGACCATCTCCAAATAGCTCGGCATCCCCTTCACCGGCGCCGGCTCGAAGTGCATCGCCAGCCGCTTCATTCGATGATCGGCCGCCACCATCACCAGCGCAAAATGGCTCGAACCTGGCACGCCGCTCACGCTGATCTTCTGCGGGCCCAGGCTCTTCTCGATCTCCGACGAGGTTCGGTCGGGATCGCCCATCGTGCTCTTCTGTGAGAAGTAGGCTTGCAATTGAGCCATTCCCTCGGGCGTCGGATCGATCGAGCAGCTTATGCCCCCGTTGCGGGCTGCGTCGGCACTGCGCAGGGCAACCAGCAAATCCTCCAACCGCAGCACCGCCCGGCCCGTCTTCGCGCCGACTACTTCACCCTGCTCGTTGACTTTCCAGCCCTCGGCCGGACCGGCGAGCACGAGATCGTGCCGCTGCGGATCGACGAACACATACTCGACGCGTTGCAGTCCGGCCAGATACCGCACTTCATCCGGCAGCGGCTGGTTGGCCTTTTGCAAAGCGGCGATCGTCTCCTGCAGCCGTCGCAATGAGACCATTCGCAGTTCGGCGGGCTGATTCAGATCGCCCGGCAGTTGGGCCAGAGCCTTGCGCCGCAAATTCGAGAGGTCGTGCAGGGCATCGGTTTTCACGACCGTGAGCACGCCTTCGGTGCTGATCGCCACGCCCCCGACCGCTTGCTGGATCACTTGCGCGCGCACGTTTCCGGTTGCCGAAAGCGCCAGCCAGGCGGCCACCATTGGGAGCGCGAAGCGAACCGCGCACGAGAGAACCGATCGGTAGTGACACGCAAACATGGCAACTCCTCCTCTGCTCGTTCGAAGATTAGACGACCCCACCATCCTAATTCGTTCTTTCGGGATTAGCAAGAAAATCGCGGCTTTGCCGCCAGACATCGTCCGGGGGCGACGGCTTAGCGGGTCGTGCGTTGACGGGCGATCTTGCCCACGAACCACCCCAAAACCTTGCGTAAATAGGGTGCGAGGGACTAAGGTGGAGCGTGGCGGATTGCCGGTCGCGAATTAGGGGTCCTATCCGAAAACGGCCTGCAGGGGGGCTGTCCCCTTTTATTACGGACTGCAAAAAGAGGGACAGACCCCAGCGGTTTTCGATCCGGCTCGCGTCAACTTGTCGTCCGAGGCGGATCAGCCGCCCGAAACGGTTTGCAAGGCTACGGTTCTCGAAATGCTCGCCTATCTGGTCATCCGCGAGGGGACGAAGTGGACCGACGTGTTTCGGCTCGTGCCGGGGCAAGCGGTCACGATCGGCCGCGCGCCGACGAATCAGATCGTCATTAAGGACGAGCGTTGCAGCCGCGCTCATGCCGAAGTGTTTCATTCACAAGGGCAATGGGTCGTTCGCGATCTCGAGAGCCGCAACGGCACGACGATCGGCGGCCAGCCGGTTCGCGGCGACCACGTGCTCGAAGCGGGCGAGATCATTCGGATCGGGCAATCGCAGATGGCGTTTGTCAATGATCTGACGAAGGCCTTTCCCGATTCGAGCGTGATCCGCGATTTGAAGGTCCGGGCCGGCGCGAACGACGAGACCACGCTCGCCGAATCGCTCGACGAAGAGAACGTGCTCGCCGCCGCCGAACCGACGACGATCACGCATCGCCGCGGCCAGACCAAGTTCCTCGAGCCCGTCGCCGAGGAAGATACCGGCATTCCTAAGGTCGGCCGCGCGGCGGCGCAGCTTTGCCGTTTAGCATTCGAGCTGGCCCAGGCGCCCGACATCAATGCCATCGCGCAGTTGGCCTTGGCCGGCGTGTTCGACGGCACCGAGGGAGACGCCGGCGCCATATTGCTCCTGCCGCGCACCGTGATCGGCGAGCCGGCCGGGATCGACCTGGAAGTGATCGCCTCGCGGACCGATACGGAATTCCCGTACCACCGCGTTTCCAGTTTTCTCGCCTCCACGGTGCTTCGCGAGGGAGAAGCGGTGCTCGCCCGCAATGTGCTCGGCGATAGCGCGCTGGGGGGCCGCGACAGCAAAGGGGAAATCCACGCCACGAGCGTTCTCTGCGCCCCGATTCGCCGTGGCACGAAAGTCTCCGGGTTGATCCATCTCTACTCAACCGATCCCGAGCGGATTCCGGATCCGGATGACTTGGAATTCACATTGGCCGTGGCTGACACCGTGGCCGTGGCGCTCGAAAACCTTAGCCGGCGTCAGGAATTGGCCGAGAACTTGAGCCAGATTCGCGATGAGAATCTTCAACTCCGCGAACGCCTCGGCGTGGAGAGCGAGATTATCGGCAATAGCCCCGTCATGGCCAGAGTCACCCGCGAGATCAACCGCGCCGCCCCGAGCCGCGCTACGATCCTCATTCGCGGCGAAAGCGGCGTCGGCAAGGAACTGGTCGCTCGAGCGGTGCATTTCTCGAGCCCGCGCCGCAAAGGCCCGTTCGTTTGCTTGAACTGCGCCGCGTTGACGGAGAGTCTGTTGGAGAGCGAATTGTTCGGCCACGAACGCGGCGCCTTCACCGGCGCGACTGAACGGAAGATCGGCAAATTCGAATCGGCCCACGAGGGAACGCTGATGCTCGACGAGATCGGCGAGATGAGTTCCACCACGCAAGCCAAATTCCTCCGCGTGTTGGAAGGGCATCCGTTCGAGCGCGTCGGCGGCAGCGAGGCGATCCAAGTGGACGTGCGCGTGATCGCCGCCACCAATCGCGATCTGGAGCGCGCTGTCGCCGAAGGGCAATTCCGCCGCGATCTTTACTTCCGCCTGCACGTGCTGGAGATCTTCGTTCCGCCGCTCCGCAAGCGACCGGAAGACATCCCCGTGTTGGCTCATTATTTTCTCCAACGCTTCAACGCTGAGACGGGCCGCCGGCTGCGCGGTTATACGACCGAGGCCACCGAGCAGATGCTCCGCTACCGCTGGCCAGGAAATGTCCGCGAGTTGAAGAACGTCGTCGAGCGGGCGGTGGTGCTGGCCCGCGGCGACTTGATCGAAATGGAAGATCTGACGCTCACCAAGCTCTCGACCGCCGGAGACACGCAGGACGTCGCCCCGCCGGCTAGTTCGTACGAGCCGGTATCGCTCGACGAAATGGAACGGCGGCACATCCTGGCTACGCTCAACTCGACCAACTGGAACAAGAGCCAGACTGCGAACATCCTCGGGATCGAGCGCTCAACCTTGGACCGCAAGATTCGCCGCTACGAAATCGAAGGCTACCTCGAGCCGCGCGGCGCCCGCGGAACGGGCTAGTGGAGCTTCAAAACTGTATTGAAACGTTGGGTGCCATGCCCACGGCCTTGCGTGGGCATGGATTGTGTTGGCACATGGCCACTCAGAGCAGTGGCCATGGCACCCATCGATTCAGTATTGAAGCCCCACTCGGTGGCGAACGGTGTGTGGCAAGTGACAAGCGTAACGTAAGATTCTGAGGGCTTCCAATCGCCACCAGCCAGACTCTTCATGCCCGCAAATACTTTCGCGCTCACCGGAAGTCGTCCGCACACGTCGAACGTTCCTAATCGGACTTTTGGTTCCGACGCCTGGAATGCACTCGTGTTGAGATTCAGCGCCGTGGCCGCTCAAGCGGCGACGATCTGGATTACGTGGCCACTCTGGACGGTACGGCATTACAACCCGGCCCAGGCGTCGCCGGTCTCGCCGATGCTGCCGGCCTTTCCGCTGCCGCAGTTCGACGTGCTCCCCTGGCTGCTCGGTTCGTTGGTGGTCGTGCTGTTCGCGCCGCGATGGGGCGTGGTGCTTCATGGGGCGATCCTGTTTTGGGCGATCCTCTTGGATCAAATCCGGATGCAGCCGGAGTGCATCTCGCTGTGGGTGCTGATGCTCGGCTCTCTCAATTCGCCGGGCGTGAAGCTGCTGGCCCGCTCGCACTTGATCGCGCTCTGGTTCTTCGCCGGCTTCCACAAGCTAATTAGTCCCGGCTATTACGAAGCGGTCGTGCCGTTCATGGCCGGCCGCTCGCCGGGCGATTCTCCCATCGCATATCAGGTGCTCGGCGGCTTGGCGGCGTTGTTCGAAATGGCGCTGGCCGGTTTGGCGATCGTCCCGCGAACGCGGCGGCTGTGCGCGGTCCTGGCCGCCCCGTTTCACTTGGCCGTAATGTGGTGGCTGGCGTTCCACATGCACTGGAACGAGTCGGTATGCCCCTGGAATGCCGCGATCGCCGTGGCGGGCTTCACACTGATCTGGCCCTGGCGCAGCTCATTCCGCGACGATTGGCGGCACGTTTCGCGGCCGGGGCGGGTGGCCGTCGCATTCGTGCTCCTCTCGCCGCTGTTGTTCTACGTCGCTTTGTTCGATCCGTTCCTCTCGTATTGCATTTACACCAGCAACGTCCCCGAGGCTTGGATTGCCGTCCCCGGCGGCGAGTCAATTCCGATCAGCAGCCTGCTCGGCCCCGAGTTGAACGTAGCCATCCCGCCCGAGCATCGGCTTTTCGAGGCCTATTTCGAGCAAGTGGGCCAGCCCAGCGATACGCTCATCATCGAAGACCCGCGGTGGTGGGCCCGGCTTCGCGGATACGATCACCGCGAGATCGTCAAGCCCGCCGCCCACGATGTCGCGAAGTAGCACGAATCTATCCCGGAAACTTCACCTCCCGTCCGGCCGAGTCCTGGCATTCGAATGCCAAATGCTCCGGCGAGACCCCTTCGCGGCCGAAGACTTGGATCGTCAACTGGCCGTCGTCTTCGAGCTGGGCCATTTCGCGGCGCTTCTTGTTGTTTAAGTAGGTCGCAACCTCGTCGGCCACGGTGATCGAGACCTTGGCGATGTCGTCGCGCTGGGCCGAGAGGATCAATAGCCGAATCACCTCGATCGCCATACTTTCGGCGGTTTTGACGACGCCCGTGCCCGTGCAGCCGGGGCAATCCTTGTAGACGCTGCGCTTGAGGCTGGGGCGAATTCGCTGCCGCGTCATCTCGACCAGGCCGAATGGGCTGGTGCGAAGAATCTTCGTGCGAGCGCGGTCGCGCTTCATCGCTTCGCGCAAGGCGCGCTCCAGCCCGCGGCGGTGCCGCTCTTTGCGCATGTCGATGAAGTCGTTGACGATCACACCGCCGAGATCGCGGAGCCGAAGCTGCCGGGCAATCTCCTTGGCCGCGAGCAGATTCATCTGGAAGGCCGTCTCTTCCGCCGAATCGTCCGCCCGGAAGTTGCCGCTGTTCACGTCGATGGCCACGAGCGCCTCGGTCGAGTCGATCACGATCGAGCCACCCTGGCGCAGGGGCACCTTGCGCTGATGGATCTTGCTGATCTCTTCGTCGAGACGGTATTTGTGGAACAGCGGCTCCTTCCCTTCGTAGAGGTGCAGCCGATTCACATACCGCGGCATGACGATCTGCAAGAACTCCTTGGCCCGCTCGTAGGCGGCGGGTTCGTCGATGTGGATCGAATCGACGTCGCCGGTGAAGATGTCGCGGATCGTGCGGATGATCATGTCGCTTTCTTCGTAGATGTCGATCGGGGCGGGATACTTGCGAATCCGCCGGATGATCACCTTCCACAGCCGGACGAGATAAGCCAGATCGCGCGAGATTTCCTTCTTGGTCCGATCGATGCCGGCGGTGCGGACGATGAACCCCAGCCCCTTGGGCGGATGCAGCTCGAGCATCACGTCGCGCAACTTGCGGCGGACCTCGTCGTCTTCGATCTTGCGCGAGACGCCGACCCGCCCAAGCGCCGGCATGAGCACCAGATAACGGCCGGGAATGCTGATATAGGTCGAGAGCGTGGGCCCTTTGGTGCCGATCCCCTCCTTGATCACCTGGACGAGCAACTCGTCGCCGCGGCGGAGGATATCTTGAATGGGCGGCTTCACGCGCGGGCGAGCGCCGGGGCGCGTGCGGCGGCGCGGGGGGCCGCGGCCCGAATCGTCGACCTCGGGATCGTCGTCCTCGGCGGCCTCATCGTCGCCGCGCTCGTCGCGCCGCGGCGGGCGGCCGCCTTGCTCGATCGGTTTGTCGGGATCGTAACCCCCTTGGCGGAAGTACTGGGATTCGATGTCGCTGATGTGCAGGAACCCATTGCGGCCGACGCCGAAATCGACGAAGGCGGCCTGGATGCTGGGTTCGATATTGACGACCTTTCCCTTGTAAATGTTCCCCACGTAATTGTCTTGGCTGGTCCGCTCGATATAGAGTTCCTCGAGCACTCCGTCTTCAACGATCGCGATGCGGCATTCTTCCGGCTGCGATACGTTGATTAACATCTCCTGCTTCATGACCAAAGCCTTCTGTTCTGGTTTATGGCGAGTTTCGGTTAACAAATTTCCACTTCAGTTCTCGTGAGAGGACAGCCTTCCAATTCCAAATCCTCGAGGCCCACCGCGGCGAGCACCTCGCGCGGCCGGGCGCTTCCCTCGCGATCGACGCGCAATCGCATTTTGAGCGTGCCGTCGACGAGCGACAGTTCTTCCACGAGCGGTCGCAAGTCGAGCGGCGCGGAACGGCCTGCGCGCCCGATCTCGCACGATGCCATCGAGAGAAATGCCGCGATCCGCTCGGCCGCCGCGGCGCGCCGCGGCTCGGGCACCTGCGCCTCGAACGCGACACGCACGGCCTGGGCCTTCTTGCTCCCGGGCGGCATCACCTCGACGTGAGTCACCTCCAACCCCGGCGGCGCATGGGCGGCAATCGCGTCTTGCAGCCGCTCGGCTGCCCACGCCTCCGACAGCTCCACCTCCAGCATCTCGTCGTCTCCGGCAATCCCGACCGCCAGTGCCGAAGGGAAGTTCATTCTGGGCTTCGGATGAAACCCTTCGGTCATCCCCAGCGGCACGGCCGCGCGGCGGAACAGCCGCTCCCAGGTCCGCATCAAATCGCGATGGCTCAACCACCGCAAGTCGCCCTGCTTGGTGAAGCGGATGCGGACTCGCTGGCGGATGAGTACGGGACTCGGGGCTCGGGATTCGGGATTCGAGGGCGCGCAAGCGGAGGCTGATTGGCTGCGCAGGTCGGTGTTCGTCATTTGGGTTTCGTCGGTTGGCATTCAGAATCCCTCACGCTGCCGCATCGGGGACGGCCTTTTTCAATTCTTCGCGCAAGTAGCTTTTGATCGTGCGAGCGCTTTCCATCGACATCGCGCGCTCGGCGATTTGCCGGCATTGGTCGACGTTCACCTTACGGCAGACCTGCTTGATTTCCGGAATCGCGGCCGGGGCGACACTGAATTGCCGCAGCCCCAGGCCAATCAGCAATTGCGTGTACGTCGTGCTGCCGCTCATCTGCCCGCACATGTTGGCGGCGATTTTGGCCTGGTCCGCCGCTTTGATCGACATCGCGATCAACCGCAGCACGGCCGGATCGCAGGCGTTGTAGAGGGCTGCGACCTCCTTGTTGCTGCGATCGACGGCCAGCGTGTATTGAATCAGGTCGTTGGTGCCGATGCTGATGAAATCGACCTCCTGCACGAACTGGTCGATCATCATGGCGGCCGCCGGAGTTTCGACCATCATCCCGACTGGAATCTCGCGGTTGAAGGGAATCTGCCCCTCTTCGAGGTCTTCCATCACGTCGGAGAGCACCATCTTCGCGCTGCGCAATTCCTGGATCGTGGTGATGAGCGGAAACATGACGTGCAGATCGCCGAGAACGCTCGCTCGCAGGACAGCCCGCAATTGCGTGCGGAACAAGGGAATATTTCGCAGCGAGAGGCGAATGCTCCGCAGGCCGAGGAACGGGTTGCGTTCTTCATCTGCGCCGGGGATCGTCGTCAGCTTGTCTGCGCCGAGGTCGAGCGTGCGAATGACGACGGGCCGCTGGCCCATGGCCTGAATCACGTGCGAGTATGCCTGATAATGATCTTCCTCGGTCGGCTCGGTGTCGGAAGTGAGATAGAGGAATTCCGTGCGATAGAGGCCGATGCCGTCGGCGCCGCGATCGACGCAGTGGGCGACCTCGTGCGGAAACTCGATGTTGCCCAAGAGCCGAATCCGCACGCCGTCGGCCGTTTCAGCAGGCAGGTCGCGCAGCGAGCCGAGTTGGAGTGCGGCGCTCCGGAGCTGCTCGGCCTGCTGACGATATTGAGCGACGGTTTCGGCATCGGGTTGTAGAATCACCACGCCTTGATCGCCGTCGATGATCACCAGATCGCCGCCGCCGACGTCGGACAGAAACGGCCCGGTGCCGACCACCGCCGGCAATTCGAGCGCCTCGGCGACGATGGCCGTATGGCTGCCGGGTCCGCCGACTTCCGTGACGAATCCGCGGACGAAATTGCGATCCAGATTCGCCGTTTCGCTCGGCGTCAGATTGTGGGCGAGGATGACGACGGGAGAGGTGAGCTGCGACAGCTCCTCGCGACGGCGGCCCAGGAGATTTCGCAGCAGCCGCTTCTCGATATCGAAGATATCGCCGGCGCGATCGGCCAGAAAACTGCTTTGGAGCGTCTGAAAGACCTTGGCATAGCGGCGAAGCGTGCGGCTGACGGCATACTCGGGAGAGTAATGCCGATCGCGGATCATCGCGTCCAGCTCGCCGCGCAGCTTGGGATCGCGGAGCATCTGCAAATGCGCGTCGAAGATGGCGGCGTATTGGCTGCCGAGTTCGCGCGCGATGGCGTCGCGGTTGCTTTCGATCTCGGCGCCGGCGGCGACGATCGCCTTGTCAAGCCGTTCCAGCTCGTCGACGACCGCGTCGCGCGCGACAAACCGCCGAGGAATCCGAAATCCCTCGGTGTCCATCACCAATGCTTCGCCGATCGCCACGCCGGGCGAAACGGCAATCCCTTGTAATCGCTGCATCGGATGTTCGCTTCATGCGCCGTCCGAGCGCCCGAGCGCGGCGGCGTCGCTCGAAGGCGATTCACCGACCGCGCGAGCCGCGTTGGCAAGCGCTTCCGCCGGCCCACGGTGGGGCCGGGCAATTCGGACCCGGCAGATCGCTTCCGGCCGCTTCTGGCGGCTCGCGAGGCGAATCGCCGGCCGGCGTTGCGCCGCGCGAGACGTTTGTCGCACGTCGCGCGGCCACGACCGTCACGGGTCCCTAGGTGTTTTCTTCTTCCCCATCGGCAAACTTGCTGGCGAACAATTCGGCCAGCGCTTCGAGGGCCGCCTCCGCGTCGGGCCCGGCGGCCTCGATGATCAGGTTCGTGCCCGGCTCGGCGCCCAGGGTGAGAATCTCCAGGATGCTCTTGCCGTCCACCCTCTCATTGCCTTTGACCAACTCGATTCTTGACTCGTACTGATTGGCGAGCTTCATGATGAGATTGGCGGGACGCGCGTGCAGCCCTTGGCTGTTAGCGACCACGACCGCCCGCGTCAATTTCACGTCGCTCATTGCTGGCGATTACGAAAAATGATTGTTGTCTGCTTCATCCAATAATTGGCGAATATCGGAGGTTGTCTTGGCCTGCTTGAGGAACTTGCAGAACGTTTCATCCCGCAACTGCCGCGAGATATTCTCCAGGGCCCGCAAGTGATCGCCCGGCCGGTCGGGCGGAGAGATGAGCAGGAAAAACAATTGCACCTTCTCTCCGTCCAAGCTGTCGAAATCGACCCCTTCCTGGCTGACCCCGACGGTCCCTACGAGGCGCTCGACGCTGGGATGCTTGGTATGAGGGACGGCCACGCCGCGACCGATCCCCGTGCTTCCCAGTTCCTCGCGTTTCATGACGGCCTTGACGATACCGTCGATTTCTCCGGCCCGCAGTTTTCCCGCTTCCAAAAGGGCTTGGGTCAACTCGCGGATGACGCCTGGTTTATCGTCGGCCCCTAAACCGGGCCGAATCGCCTCGTAACTAACAAAGTCGGCAAACTTCATGGTTTAATGTCCTTTCTCACACACCACATCGCACCCGATGGACACGATCCACATCGGAAGCGCCCGTCGGCTCAAAGCCAGGCGTGCCGTTTCACTCGCCCACGATCGCCCCCTGTTGTCGGGCACCGTGAGCCCGATGCCCTCGCGTGACTTTCTCTTTGTATTTGCGGAGTTGATGTTCGATCTTTTGCACGGCGCCGTTGATCGATCGCCACAGATCGCCGGCTCGTTCGGTGGCCACGAAATCGTGCTTGTGCTCGGCCGAGACTCGCAAATCCACCGCGGGGGATTCCTGGAACTCCAAATCCACGGTGACGTCTATGGCACTCAATCGCTCGAAGTATCGCGATAGCCGGGAGACCTTCGCCGTGATCTTCGACCGAGTTGCATCGCTAAGGTATCCATGCCGCGTCGAAATGTTGATCACCACCGGGCAAACTCCTTTTGGGCCTGTACGAACGACCTCCGCAAAAGCCGGCCCGATCTCCCAAGCGCCGCGATGCGCCAGGTTGATGCCGGTCAAGCCCGTTATTCTAGCGATCGGCCAGCCCGTTCACAAATCCAAAGCTGTGGGCTATTGGGCAGGTTTTTCCGCCGATTCGAGAGAAGGCGATCGACGGCCGAGCGATCGGGCCTTACGGATTCCCGGGCACCGGGGGCGGCGGAGCCGTTTTGCTCGGCGCCGGCTCGACTGCCGCGGGTTTCACGGCGTTAGGCGCCTTGGGCCCGAGCAATCCTTCTTTGAGCTGATCTCTCCAGCGGCGCACGGCGGCCTGACGATTCGTGGTCGTCGCCTCTGGATAGTATTCCTTCGTCTTGCCCGAGAGCGTCCGCAGGTCGTAGAAGCTGAGCACGCGGAAATCCAGATTGTCGTAGTCGAGATACTCGACGAGCTTATTGGCGGCGCCGACGGTCAGATCGTCTTTACTGTATCCCCAAAGCATTCGATACAACTCAGTTCCATCCTTGCCGCGCTGCTCTTCAAACATCGCGCGCACTTTGGCCGCCACGGAGGGCCCCCGAGCCAAGGCGGCCTTCAGGCTCTCGATCTGTGTCGTCCAGAGGGCCCGCTCGTCCTTGTCGTTGAGTAGTTTGTCAAACGGCTCGAATTCGTCGATCAAAGCCAGCGAACGGGCGGCCAGCGAACGGTATTCCTGACGCCGATGCCCCGAAAGCTCCAACAAGGCTTGAGTGATCGGGCGCTTTTCGTCGAGAGACGCATTCAACGCTTGCGAGGCGCCAAGATCGAGCAGGCCGAGCGGCTCGGCGGCAATCCACCTCGGCATCTCGCGCTCTGCGACTTGTGGGGAGGGGCCGGCCGCTAACACCAGTCGCGCCGGGGCATGTAGTTTTTCTAAGTTGCCGCCGTTGGGAAGCCACGACACCTCGCCATTGATGCCGTACAGGGCGATCGCCCGCTGCGGCTGATTCTTTTCCGGATCCGTCCCCGGCAGATTGTAGGGCTGGACCTCGACCCCGATGGTGGCCTCGGCGTCGTCGAAGTTGATCGTGCCGGCGGAATCGCCCAGCGCCAACTTTACTTTCACGTCCGCCTTGCCGGTCGTCATGACGAGCATGCGGCCAAAATGGACCCGCACCACCGGAACTCCATGATCCGTCCCCGCGATTTCAATCATTGTTTCGGGAACAAGTTGCAGCGTGATCCCAGCGGCAAGCGTTACGCTTGGCCGGAATGTGGGCAGCACGAGCAGCTTGTCGCCGGAGTTGAATGTCGCGCCGGGAACGACCCGGCGCCATTCGGCCTTTCCGGCTTCCATTCGCAGCAGCACTTCTTGATCGGGTAACCACCGGCCGATCCGCTGCTCGCTCGAATCGAACGGGGCAGGAGGCCCGACGTTTGGCGACGCCGCTTTGGCGGGCGATGAATTCGACGGCTCTGAATTCGGCCGCAATGCATTCGCTGAGGGTTTTACCTCAGACGCCTCGTCGGGCCGAGTTACCAACGCGGGCGACATGGGGGCCGAAGACGAATTACCGTTGTCCGGCATTGGAGGAGGCGGGACGGGCGGACGCTGAGAGTCCGCCGCGGCTGGAACAGAGGGCGCCGATCTGTCCGTTGCCGGTTGAACGAGTCCGGAATTCCCCGGCGCGGCCACCCCCTTGGAACTATCGGCCTCCGTCGGGCCAGACCTCGCGGGCAGTTCGGCCCCCGTTTTCTCGGGATTCGTCGGCGATTTGCCATCGGCGGGCGCTGGGCCCTTGTCGGTCGAGCCGGCCGGTTCGACACTGCGATCCGCCGTCTTATCATTTGTGCCGCCCGTTTTATCATTTGTGGCAGTTGTGGAAGTCGAGGATGCCGGCAACGCTTGATCTGGTTTACTCGCGGAATTCTTCGTTCGATCGTTCGGGGCGTTATCCCCAGGACCCTTTCCGCCAAAGCCGGCCAGTTTCAGGACGTCAATCCCCGACGCCATGATAATCGCGGCCACCAAACATACCGCGAGGATCGCGGTGATGGCCACGGGCCAGAAACGGGAGCCGGAACCCGAACGCAAGTAGTCGGGAACCTCGGGGCGGGGACGGGCTAGACTGACCGGTTCGTTGGCCCGATGGCCTCCGTCGGATTCACCCGCACGAGCGACCGCCGATCGCCCTTCTCTCGCGGCCCCTTCGTCGGCCCGAGCGACGAGGTTATACATCCGATTGCGCAATGCGGGATCGACCTCCGCCGCCTCGCCCAGCACCAAAGTCAAGATCTGATGGCATGACGCGACCTCGGCCAGATGGATGTCTGATTCGAGGCAGACCTTCTCGAAATCTGGGACCCGTTCGCCGGGGAGAGTGTTGTCCAAATACTCGGCCACGGTGTTTGGGTCCAGGCCCATGCCACGGCCGGCGACCTTTGGAGCGGCCAGCCGCATTCGCCGGCTCACATCGCGAATTCGGTGCAGCAAGCCATTGGCAAACTCGCTCTCCTCGATCTTCCGGCCGATGTCCTGTTGGTCCGACGGCTCGAGGATATCGTCCATGTAGGCCAGCATGGTCCGCAACGTGAGGCGCATCGTAAAGCTCCCGACAATAAGAAACGAAATCGGCGGATCGAAAACGACCGCCACAACCTTAATAGTGTGGCCGTCGCGCCGAAATCGTACAAAGTCTGAGACGGAAAAACCTATTTCTCGCGGAAATAGGAGTTATCCGGAGGCGATGCCAGCAGAAAGAGTGTCGCGCCGAATAGTTCGAATAAGGCCAGCGTCACAGGATGCGGCAGGTGTGCGGGCTCGCTGGCCGACTGATCGGGCAGCTTTGGCCGGCCTAACCATTGATCGGAGCGTTCCCAGCCGTTCGTTGTCCGCCGCCAGGGAGAACCAAATGCAGCGCGGGCTTTAACCAGCGTTGACGGAGCGTCAATTTGCGCAAGCAGCCAAACCGTGGCGACCAGCAGCAGGATCAGGCCCGCGACGCGCTTCACATTTGTCTCCCAAACGAGGAGCCGCACCAGATCCATGGCCGAAGTGGTCGGCATCGCCTGCGTAGCCGACGCTCCCAGCGTCTGCGACCCGGCAATCGCCGCACGAACTCGCATCCAGAGTTTGCAACCTCTGGTCCCAACCAGACAGGCGCCAAGGATCAGCGTCAGAAGAGTCAATGGCGCAAGAGCTTGCGAACAGAAGTAGATTGTGATGTAGCGTCCATTGCGTCGCATTTTCGCAGCGGAGCGGTTGCGAATCGGCAACGCGTCGCCTTGTCAGAACGGTTGTTCCGATTCGATGGCCCGAGGATCCCTGGATTTCCCGTCGCCAAAACACGTTGCTGATTTGCGACGGAATCGGGCATGGCCTAGGTTTCTTACGGCTGCCGTTGTTGTCCGAGCCCGTGCTTTTCCACTCGACGAACAGGACGAACTGAGCGATGCCAATCAACCCCAACCCGAACCCTGTCATGGACCTTGATCGGATTCTTCGCACGGCGCAGCTTCCGGCCTTGCCGCAAAGCGCGATCAAGCTGCTCGAGCTGTCTCGCGACCCCGAGAACGGCCCAACCGAATTCGCCTCGCCAATCGAAGCCGATCCGGGCCTTGCCGGTCAGATCCTGAAGTTCGTAAACTCGTCGTACTTCGGTTTCTCGCACGAGATATCGAGCGTGAAGATGGCGATCACGCTCGTCGGCATTCGCACGATCAAGAACTTTTCGCTCTGGAGCGCGGTGTTCAGTTTGATGCCGAACCCCAAATGCGGGCCGTTCGATCTCAAAAACCTCTGGCAAGATTCGCTCCGCCGGGCGCTGTTCGCTCGAGCGATGGGCAAGCTGCTCGGATTGAAAGAAGCTGAGGAAACATTTTCGGCGGCGTTGCTGCAAGACATGGCCGTGCCGCTATTGGCCAAGGAATTGCCCAAGGAGTATCTTTCGCTCCTGGACGCTCGCCACGATGGCCAAGTCCGGCTTTCCGACTTGGAAAAGGAGCGATTTGGCTGGAACCATGCCGAGGCAGCGGCGAAGATGGCCCGCTCGTGGAAAATGCCCGAAGGATTCGCGCACCTCTTGGAGCGGCACATCGCGATCGAGCCGATCGCGCCAGGTCGTCCAATGGACGCCGCCCAATTCGCGGTGAGTCTCTCTTCCTTGCTGCCGTCGGTGAGCGATTCGAAATGGAGCGAGTGCGGGCGATTTGACGAGACTTATGGCCGACTCTGCCCAGCCGGAGGACCGAGCGTCACCGACATGCTCGCGCGGATCGACCGGGAATTCAAGGAATTCGCACCGGTGCTCAAGCTCAGCACACCGACGAAATCGCTGGCGGCGTGGTACGAAGAGTCGCTGGCGCCGGCAGCGTGAGGGTCTTGATACGAAAGTTTGAGGCGATGGATCGGCGAGCCGGCGAGCGACGGTCGGCGAGCCGGTTGGCGTTAGCCACCGGAACGGCAACGCTCTCGCACGCCTCGTCTCTCGCACTTTCGTTCACTCCTTTCACACTCCCCATCCGTCAACGTTGATCCGTTGCTCCTCGTCGATCCAGGCCGGACGGTCTTCGCCAGCGTTGCGGCGCGATCGCAAAACTGCGCTTTCGCGAAAAAACCGCCCGATTGGAATTGGCCTTTATCGATTCGTGATTAGAATTGAATGGTGACTTGCTTAGCTGGCAGCTTGGCTTGCATCTGGAGGCGCTTGACGTGGCCGGAACCGATCGACTCCGCCGGCAGCAGATCTTACGGGAAGCCGAGGGCTATCTCGACTTGATCGGTTTGTTCGGGGAGGAGTGGGCCCCGTCCGCCGCGATTCGCCGCTGTCTGGCGCAGCATTCCCTGGACACTCTCGATCGCCTGGCGGAAACTTTTGCCGCCGGCCCACAGGCCCAGCACATCCGCGGCCAGGCCCTGCGAGCGGCCGAGCGC
>DASZFO010000318.1 GCA_035939775.1 Pirellulales bacterium
GACCTGTAGCAGGTGATTCTGCACCATGTCGCGGAGCGCGCCGACGCCCTCGTAATAACCGACGCGCGAGCCGACGCCCTCCTCCTCGGCCACGGTGATCTGCACGTGGTCGATGTAGTTGCGGTTCCAAATCGGCTCGAAGATCGTATTGGCAAACCGAAGCACAAGCACGTTCTGCACGGTTCCCTTGCCGAGATAGTGGTCGATGCGATAGACCTGCCGCTCGGAGAAGACCTTGTGCACGGCCGCGTTGAGACGTTGGGCGGTGGCCAGGTCGGTGCCGAACGGCTTTTCGATGACGATTCGCCGCGTGCCGCGCGATTCGTCGGCCAGCCCGGTCGCGCCGAGCTGCTCGGCGGCCGGTTCGTAGAATTGCGGCGCCGTGGCCAGATAGTAGACTCGCGTGCTCTCGGCCCCTTGTTCCAATTCGTCGAGCAGCTTCTTCAGTCCGACGAAGTCATCGCGATGGCCAATGTCGCCCGCGTGATAGAAGATCGACTGGGCGAACTGCTGCCAACTTCCCGCGTCGAATTCCGAGCCGGCGAATTCCTTAGTTGAATCGGTGAGCTTTGCCCGCCACTGGTCGTGCGAAAATGACGAGCGGGCAAAGCCGACGATTCGCGTCCCCTCCGGCAGCCGCTTCTTGCGGAACAAGCCGTACAGGGCGGGGATCAGCTTGCGGCTGGTCAAGTCGCCGGAGGCGCCGAAGATAACGAGCGTGTGCGACATGATTTCATAGCCTCATCGCGGTGAAACCGCCGTCAACATAATATGCCGCGCCGGTGATGAAGCTCCCCGCCGCGCGGGACACGAGCAACAAAGCCGCGCCGATCAGCTCTTCCGGCGCCCCGAATCGGGCCAGCGGAGTTTGGGCGATGATCTTTGCCGTTCGCTCGACGTCAAGAATCTTGCGATTCTGTTCGGCCGGAAAAAAACCGGGGCACAGCGCGTTTACGCGGATATTGTGCGGCGCCAGCTCCCGGGCAATATTCTCCGTCAGATTGACCACTGCCGCTTTTGACGCCGAATAGGCGAACACCCGCGACAGCGGCAGATGGGCCGTGACGCTGCCGATATTCAAAATCGCCCCGCCGTTGCCGGCCGCGATCATCTGGCGAGCGAAGATCTGGCAGGCCAGATGCGTGCTCGTGAGGTTCGTCTGGAGGACCCGGTTCCAGTCGTCGTCGCTAACCTCAAGATAGACCGAAGCCGAATTGACGCCGGCGCAATTGACCAGGATATCAACGCGCCCGCGTAGGGCGAGGGTCGCTGCGAGCAAAGCCTCGATCGACTGGCGGCTGGTGACATCGCAGGCGACAAACCTGGCCTCGCTGCCGAGTTCTTCAATCGCCCGAACCCGCGCCTCACCCCGCTCCGCTCCGCGCCCCGCGACAACGACAAACGCCCCAGCCTGCGCCAGCCCATCGCAAAGCGCACCACCAAGCACCCCGGTGCCGCCGATCACCACGGCGACCTGGCCCTTAAGACCGAACAGTTTTTCGACGTAGCCTCCCGCCATGCCTAAATCCGTTGGCCTCATTTGGGAATGATGAGCGTGCGGCGCAGCCGCAGCCAGTCGCTGTGGAACGTGCCCGGTTTGTCGGTGCGTTGATAGGTGTGCGCGCCGAAGTAGTCGCGCTGCGCTTGGAGCAAGTTTGCGGGCAGCCGTTCGCAGCGGATGCTGTCGTAATACGAGAGGGCCGTGGTGAATGCGGGGATCGGTATGCCCGTCGCTGCGGCTGTGCCGATGACATGCCGCCACGATGCCTGGGCCTCGTCGATCGCGGCGGAGAAATAGGGAGCGAGCAACAAGTTCTCGAGATTGTGGTCCGCGTCGAATGCGTCTTTGATCCGCTCGAGGAACCGGGCGCGGATGATGCACCCGCCGCGCCAGAGCATCGCAATGCTGCCGTAGTCCAGCGGCCAATCATGTTCTTTCGCGGCCGCGGCAAGCTGCACGAAGCCTTGGGCATAGCTGCAAATCTTCGAGGCATAGAGCGCATGCCGCACGGCGTCGATGAACGCTTGGGGCTTTCCACGATAGGGCTGTGGCGGCGGGCCTTTGAGCACGCGGCTCGCGCGAATCCGCTCTTCCTTGAGCGCCGAGAGACAGCGAGCGTACACCGCTTCGGTCACCAGCGTGCTCGGCACGCCGAGGTCGAGCGCCAACTGGCTCATCCATTTGCCGGTCCCCTTCGCGCCGGCCGCATCGAGGACCATGTCGACCAGATAGTTCTTGGTCTCCTCGTCCTTGACACTGAAAATATCGCGAGTGATTTCGATCAAGTAGCTATCCAGCTCGCCGCGATTCCAGGTGGCGAACACATCGTACAATTCGTCGTTCGAGAGGCCGAGCACCGTCTTGAGCAGGAAATACGCTTCGCAGATCAACTGCATGTCGCCGTATTCGATGCCGTTGTGCACCATCTTCACGTAGTGCCCCGCCCCGCGCGGGCCGACCCATTCGCAGCAAGGGATGTCTTGGCCGGGGCCGACCTTGGCGGCAATCGCCTGAAAGATGGGCTTGATCAGCGGCCAGGCCGCCGGGCTTCCGCCGGGCATCAAGCTCGGGCCCAACAGCGCCCCTTCTTCGCCGCCGGACACTCCGCAGCCGACGTAGAGCAGCGCCTTCGATTCGACATATTTGGTTCGCCGCTCCGTGTCGGAATAAAGCGTGTTGCCGCCGTCGATGATCACATCGCCCTGGGCAAGCAGCGGCAGCATTTGCTCAATGAGCGAGTCGACGGCCGGGCCGGCCTTGACCATCATCATCAGTTTTCGCGGTTTCGCCACGCCGGCGATCAACCCTTCGAGCGAATGGCAGCCGACGAAGTTCTTTCCCTGCGCGCGGCCCGCGATCAATTGATCGACGACGCTCGTCGTGCGATTGAAAACGGCGATGCGGAACCCGCGGCTCTCGATATTGAGCGCCAGGTTTTCTCCCATCACGGCTAGGCCGATCAGTCCGATGTCGCAAAGTTGAGCCATGCAGATTTCGCTCCTAAAGATTGCAGGCGCGCTCTCGAATACCTTTACCACGAAGGTCACAAAGGACACGAAGAGAGGATTGTATCACAAGCTGATACGGAAGCGATGAATGACAAAACCAGAATCAGCAGAAATCGGCCGATCGCGCTGAACATCCACCCTCATTTTCCTTGGTGCTCTTTGTGTCCTTCGTGGTAATCAGTCTTCCACGACCGGCCAGGGTGGCCGCTCGGGGAGGCAACGGTCGAATTCGTCGAGCAATTGTCGTTGGTAGTCGCCGGCGAAACTCCGCGACAGGAATCGATCGATCCCTTCGTCGCGGAATCGTCGCCAGCTTGCTTCTTCCGCACCCGGATTGATCGGAAAGAACAGCGCGCTGTTCGCCACCGCAGCGCTATAATCGCCCGGGGCATCACCCACCATGAGTGCATGATTTGCCGGATACTTGCGGGCGACCGCGAGCGATTCCTTCTTGGCGCCGATTTCCTGGCCGCAGATCGCGCGAACGTAGCGCAGCAAGTCATGCTCCTCCCATTCGCGGGTCAACGCTTCATTCGGCGTGGCCGAGATCACGATCAGATCGGCGCGCGGCGCGAGCTTTTCCAGGCTCTCGCGAAGGAACGGAAATGGCGGCACGCCGCGGACGATCCGGGCGACCGCCTCGTTGACCGCGACCGACCATTCGAGCGCCTGCTTTAGATGCGGATCGCCCGTCGCCGCCACGGCCGCCTTGAGCGCCGGATTCGCCAGTTTCGTCTCCGTCTCGATCCAGCGCACCAGACCAGCGGGGACCGTAATCTCGACGCCGCGACCGCGAACCTCCGGGCGTTTGCGGAGCCACTCAAGCGTTTCGATCAGGGCCGGAAAGCGATTGATCCCTCGGCTCTTCGAATACAGATTGACGAATTCCGCCGCCTCGCGGGCATATTTGCTGATCCCCTGCAACTCGTAGCTATTGATGATGTTCGGGATGAAGCACTCCTTGTGCTTCACCTCCATCGTGTCGAACGCGCAGCCATCGGAATCGATGCCGACAAGAAAATCGTGTTGCGGATCGAGGTCGAACATGAATCGGAGGTCGGCGGTCGGAAGTCAGATGTCGGAAGTCGGAGCCCGGAGATCGAACGGTAGCCGGTTCGCTTGCGAACCGAAGTCAGCGGCGGTCCTCCAACCTCACACGTTCCGCTCGCGGTCGGCTTGCGGAATATATTTTTGCAGTTTTTGGTCCGCGTAGATAGGTGACAGACGAGCAAGACGTTGACGGCCGCCGACCAGGGGCAGGCTGACCATGTCTTCACCCACGAGCGGTTGGGCATAGTGCACGAATTCGTCCGTCACATCGTAACCGTTTGCTGCAATCCAGGCCGCCGGAAAACTCCGCTCGCTTGCCGCAACTTGCGCGAGCGGCACTTTGTCGTACCGCGCGCGATAGATCGGTCCCGGATCGCGGAGGATCGTCGCCATGAACCCGCTTTTGCCACGGGCCGCTAAGAGCGCCGCCATCTGGCCGCTCCGGTAGGCCTCCTCCAGATCGACGGTCGAAGCCAGCGCCATCGCGTGGCGCTGATCGGTGCCGGACACATTACCCCGAGCGGCCCCTTTGCAGGCCAGGCCGACGTGATTCAGATAGTTTACGACGATCTGGCAGACGGTCGTCTGGCTGGAGCTGAACGCCACGTGCCCGAAAGAATCGCGGGCCTCCCCGAGACTGCCAACATCGAACCCTTCGCTTACTACGACCAGGCAGCGGCCGGAGCGGCGCAGCTCGTCGTTCACTCGATCGGCGAACTGCTCGAGCGAACAGGGACTTTCGGCCAGGTAAATCTGCAGCGGCATCTCGCGGTCAGGATCGGCTAGCCGCGCCGCGGCGGGGATGAAGCCGATCCGCCGCCCCATCGCTTGCATCACGAGCACCGGATCGGCGGGCGAGGAGCCGGCGTTCTCCTCGTTGGCGTTCTGGACCATGTGCATCCAGTATTTGGCGACCGAACCGTAGCCGGGCGTGTGATCGATCAGCTTGAATTCGCTGTCTCCCACGTCGTTGTCGATCGTCTTCGGTACGCCGATGCCGACCAGATCCAGTCCTCGATCGTGGGCCAGCGCGACCACTTTGTTGGCCGTGTCCATCGAATCGTTGCCGCCGATATAGAGAAAATAGCCGACGTCGTGGGTCTTGAAGACCTCGATGACCCGCTCGAAATCCTTTGCCTGCGATGGCTTGAGCTTGTAGCGGCAAGTGCCGATCGATCCGGCCGCTGGCGTGAATCGCAAGAGCGCGATTTCCTCGGCCGGTTGAGCGGTGAGATCGAGCAACTCTTCTTTCAGCACCCCTTCGATCCCGTGCCGCGCGCCGTAAACCGTGCCGATCTCGCTCAGCTCGCGCGCCGTTTCGACGATGCCGCGAAGACTATTGTTGATCACCGGGCTCGGCCCGCCGCTCTGCGCGACGACCATGTTGCGAGGGCGAGGCATGGAACGAGGATTCCGGGGTAAACGAAGGGCGACCGACAAAGAGTGCCTTACATATCCGGCGGGGACTGTCCCCTTCTCCCAGCCGGATTCGTAAGACGCTCAAAGTACAAAGTAACGACAATTTCCGCCGCCCACAAGGACGATCTAACGTGGCGGGCGCACGGTATGAATTACGATCACCGCGTCGTCGCCGAAGATGCACACACGTTCGGTGCGCAGGCGTCGGAAGGAGTAGTCGATGCCGCGCCGGGCTTCGACAAGTCGTGTCCCGAGAAAGAATTGGCAACTAGCTTCCCGAAAGGGAATTTGCCGCATTGCTAAACGTCGTGCTCGCGTTCGAGCCGACGCGCTTGATGGCGACAAGGCAGACCATCACGATCATCGTGAGCAGAATGGCGTATTCGACGGCGGTCGGGCCATCCTCCCTGCGAAGCAAGTCTCGAATGAATTGCCATCCGCACCGCATGTTCGCATCCCTTGACGTGCTGAATTGGGCTGCAATCCGTCCACGTAAGCCTAGCTCACGACAGCCGGTTGGCAAGAAAACTCGCCCCGAGCGGTTGCGAAAACGCCTTGTAATTTCCAGCCAATCCAAGTGGACAGGGCCGGGATTGAACCGGCGACACACGGATTTTCAGTCCGTTGCTCTACCAACTGAGCTACCTGTCCGCCACGCGGCCCTTAGATCGCCTGACCAATCCGACTGGAAAAAGGAGACAGTCCCCGCCGGGTTTATCGGGCGATCTCAAGCGGTGCGAAGCAACCAATTGTGCTGCAAACGGTTGAACGTTTCAAGGGCCGAGCGGCGGCCAGAAAACGGCGGTTGCCGATTTCGGATGCCGGACTGCGCTTTGCTTGGAGACGCGGAAGCGCGAACTTTCCGACAAACAATCGGGGCCGCGATCCTGGCCACCCTCTGGCCAATGGATCGGCATGCGGGATGCTCGGCGAAACTTAGTTCCAAGCTGAATTCAATTCATGGACCTGAAGCAACTTGATCCGCGCCGCGCCTCCCCGCGCATAGACCTCGACCGACTTGGAATCCGCGGCGGGTACTACGCCAATCGGCATGTAAACCAGTCCGTCATTCGCATAAACCTCGAGCGACGAGTGATCGACGAGAATCCGCAGCCGGATGCGGCCCTCCTGCGGCGAAAGCGCGGCGGCGCTTTTGACTGCCGTCAGCTCTTTCTTTCCAACGTCGTAACGCACTGCGATGCCGCGGACCACGAGTCCCAGTTCCTGGGCGCTGCCGATCTCCAAGTCGGCGCGGATGTCGAGCAACTCCCCGCGAATATCCACGATTGTTGGTTGGGCGGGGGCCAACGGCTCGTCGCGGCGAGTCAAGCTGCTTGTATAGAGGCGTTCGATCTCCTTGACCGGCTCGGCGAACATGCGAACACCCTCGTCCGTGTCGCGGAGCTTCAATTCGTTCGGAAAGAGCATCATCTGGTTGAAGGGCATGCCGGGCATCGCGACTCGACCCCAAGCAATTTGGATCCTACGGCCATCGTTGGTGGGAATGTCGTTGAATGTCTGCGAAGCATAGAAGCTGTTGCCACGGTTGAAACGGTGTTTGCCCGATTCGACTTCAAACCGCTTCCCGTCGAACCGGCCGATTGAATAATCGCCGTCTCCAGCATAAATGACCCATTTCAGTTGATTCGGCTTACCGGTCACCGGAAGTTCGAACAGCTCGGGGCACTCGAAGAAGCCCTCAATCCGGCTCTGGTAGGTCCAGTGCTTCAGATCCACCGAGGTGTGGAAGGCAATGAAACGCTTGCCGTCCGACTCGTCGTAAACCGCCATCACCCAGGTCTGTCCTGGCGCGTACCAGATCAACTTCGGGTCCCGGCCGTTATGGCGCACGACCGGGTTCTCGGCGTAGTCGGTAAACGTCCTCCCGCGATCGTTGCTGAAGGCGATGCACTCGCCGCGGCCGGTGCTGGTATAAGCGGCAACGATCACGTCGTCGGCACCCGATTTGAAGCCGGCGGTGTTCTCCTTGTCCACCACCGCGCTCCCCGAGAAGCACCAATCGCCGAATGCATGGGGATAGAGCGCGATCGGGAGTTGCTTCCAATGGACGAGATCGGAGCTGACCGCGTGGCCCCAGTGTATGTTGCCCCAATCCCAGCCATAGGGATTGTGCTGAAAGAAGAGATGATACTCGCCGCGATAATACACCAGGCCGATCGGATCGTTGTTCCAGCCACGGAGCGGGGAAAAATGGAACTGCGGGCGGAGTTTTTCGTTGTAGGCCGTGGCGGGATCAGCCGGTTGATCGTCCTGGCGGACGGCGTTTAGCTCTGAATCGGCGGCGGGTTGGAGTTGGAGCGTCGCTTTCTTTCCGCGAATATCGGCCAGATCGAGAAACGCCCAGAAATCCGGATTCGCCGCGGACAATTCAATCTCGAACTCGCGATAGACCTTACCCTCCAGCAGAACGGTCATCCGTCGCCGCGGCGCGCCGCGCTTCACCGGCAAGAGCAGATAGCGCTTCTCGATCGTCAGCTCGCGGGTGGCGCCGTCAGGCTCGGCGGCCGAAATCATCGTGGATTCCAACGCCGCCAGCACGAGGACGAAGCCGGCGATTGCGGACAACGCAGTTCGGAAGCCGAGAGTCCGTTTCATGGAGTTTTCGGACTTTCCGCCGACTCGGGCGGGCGTGGCGGTTTGGAATCGACTTCCATTCGAGAGCCGTTTTGCAGCTTGGCGATTTCGGCGGCCTCGGCGGAGACGGCCGGCTTGCCGACGTGGATGCCGACATCGAGGCGGAAGTCGCGGGTGTCGCCTGCCGCCAGCTTTGGAACGCGCCCCGCGATTCGCTCGATTCGGCGGTTGTAGGGGAAGCCGGTCCCTGGTTCAAGCCCCGTGACGTAGCCATCTTCGGTGGCAGCCGTGTTCTTCCAGACGGTCAGATACGGGAGCTGGTCGGTCTTCCAGCGAATCGTTACCGCCCGATCGGCCGCGTTATTCTCCAGCATCACTAGTCCTCGACCGTCTGCCATCGCGATCGGAACAAAGCAATAGACTTGCTCAATGAACCCCTTTGTCGGCCCGTCGTAGGCGTCCCAGTTCGACAGTCCCTCGGCCGCATGGTCGTTGAACGGGGCAATTCGTCGGGCGGCCGTCAATACTCGCGAACCTTTTCCCAATAACGGCGGACCGAAGTTGCAGTGGTAAATGACCTGATACTCCTGCTCGAACGCCCCGTGATTCGTCACATGGTCTTCGATGCGGAAGGTATCGGCGCCCGGTTCGGTCGAGATCTCGGTTGCCAATTCCAGCTTCGGCCCGTAGAAGGCCTGTTCGTACACGGTCCCTTTGACACGAATTCGATGCGGCGCATCGCGATCGACAACCACCGAGACCTCCGACGCCGGGATGTTGCCGATTTTGCCGTGCAACGTAAGGTCCATCGTCGCCTTCTCACCGACGTTGTTGACGAATTCATCCTTGCCGGGGTGTCCGGCAAATTCCAATCCGCAGCGGACCATCCATTCGTTGAATCCTTCAAGCCAGCCGAGTCCATCGCGACTTTCTAGCCGCATGAACTGTGGATGCACGACTTGCTTGACGGGCGAATTCCAACCCAGCCGCACATCGCCGCTCTTGACTTCAAGCACGCTCATCCCACGGGTGGGAATAATCGTGATTTGCAGCTTGCCGTTGTCCAGTACGATTAACTCGCACCCTTCTTGTTTGCCGCCATGAAGCTGGAAGCGCTTGACGGACCACGGCATGGCGGATTCATACCTCGCATCGCGGCTCGTCATCTGCCAATTCGGCTGCGAATCGCCCGCCTTGATGGTCGTTAAGACATGCTCGCCACGATTCAGCGAATCTGTATCGCTCGGCCCGAAGCCGCCAGCGCTCATCGCCCCCAGCAAGCAGATGATCGTTTTACGCACGGAAGGTTCTCCAGAAGTGTGATCTTTATGTCGGCAGGCCGTATTTCAGCTACGATCTTCTCGTTGTCCAATTCGAGCCGTCGTTGTTCGAGCCAAGTGACTTCCCTGTCGCAATTGCAAACTGGTATTTGCCAATTCGGTTGAGCCTGGAAGAAACCCCGCTTCGAACGGTCGCCATTTTAACATCGCGTCCGACTCTCGCATGTACCGCATATTGGATTTGGAAGTGTCTCGAGATCGTGGTGGTCGGCGGCTAAGCGATCTTGCCTGCTCAATCGTTCGATAACGGTGCCGATCCAATTTGTTCGCCTTGTCAAGCTCTGACTGTCGCTCACGCCAGAATCGCGCGACCCCTGCGCTGAGCGAACAGGCCAGCGCCACAAGGGCGACTGCGATCAGCAACGTCCGCAGGCTGAATTGGAAGCAGCGGCGTTTGCGCTTAGGCGGATCAGCATTTGGCGGCTCGACATGCATGGCCGCATTATCCCCGACCGCGGGCAGCCGGAGCAAGCGACTCAGGAAGTCGGGCATAGCAGTTCCATTGACAATGGCTGTCGGTCACTGCACCGGCGTGGTTTGGGCCGCTCATTAGTCCGCGCGCTGCAAGACACTTAACGGTCAATTGGGCGCCGGTTACCGTTCTGTCTCCTGTCGCGACGAAACTTCTAGGCGTGAACCCACGATCGCCGAGCCAATTCATTTTTTCTCACGGCATCGCGGCCAGGACGGCCAGCGCATCGGCACGGACTGGTGCAAAAAGCAATGGCCTATCGCAACGTGACTCCACAGAATTCACCGCACCTGAGAACACCTGAAGGCGCCACGGACCGTTACGAGACAGCAAAACGCTCGCCGAGGTCGACAAACCGCGGACTGGCCGCGGCGTTGTCAACATCGCCGCGTTCAGAAGCACATTGCCCAACGTGTCGATGACGATGACAGTGGCCGCCTGGTGAGTCGCCGTAAACACCATGTGTCCCCCGGCGCCAACCGGCGGCACGAGCCATCCCTGCGTGCAGCCCCAGGACGCGATCGAGCGAGCGGGGATCAGCGCCGCTTCCTGCCAGTGTGACTTCCCGTCGGCCCGAATGCTGAGCGGAGCGAGCATCGCGCATGGTCCGCCACCCCAGATAACTTTATACACACCGGTCTCGCGGTCCGCGGGGATCGTATGTGCGCGACGATACCCTGCGAACCTCGGACGGCAGTAGGGGACATTGCCCTCTCCAGCGACGCCATGATCGTAAAAGTCGATCCGATGCCGGCCGGGCTGGGCAGGAGTCGTCAGCGTGATTTGCTTCGGCGAATCGACTGACGCCACGGTGTAGTTAGCGGCTCTCGCATATGCGTCATCCACGCACAACGCGGTCGCTCGATAGACCCAGGGCGAATCGAATTTCGGCCCAGAAATCCAAGACAGGATGGTCCCGTCACCCATTGCGGCGGCGATCGTCGTGTAGGGACTGATTGGCCGACCGCGCGGGCTAAAGATTTGCAGCACGCCGCCGGAATCCTGCTCTCGACCGTCGTTGTCGAAATTGATGGTCCAAGCTTCGTCGGTCGTCTTGAGAATGTAGACGACGACCCGGCGCGGATCATTGAATCCGTAGCTGCTATCCACCACCGGGTAGCAACCGTATATCAAGTTTGGCGGCGATTTCACGCCGAGCGTCCGCAGGCTGTGGAGAAGATAAGGCCAGATCAACGTTCGCAGTCCCTCGCCCGATTGGCCGGCTAGCGCTCCAAAACCGTCGTAGGCTGAATCGGGCGCTGCGACGGTGGCGTAGCGCAGTTGATCGTAAAAGGGCAAATGCCTTGTGGCATATGAGGGATCTCCCGTGATCTCCTGGCAGGCCAGATGCCAGTGCGCCGCCGTGGTAGCCCCAGGGCACAATCCCTGGCGGTGCTCGGCGCCCAACCCGTCTTCACGGCCCGAATTGAAAACCGACGTGTTGGCCACAAGGTAGACGGACATCGCTGGATCGCGAGTGAACCGCCAATAGTCGCTCATCCAAGTCGGATGCCAAGTCGCCGTCGACTGCTTGGCGATCGGTATCTCCATCAGATTTGCAGCCAGCGCCCGCATCGCCGGAAGCATTCGCAAGTCCCATTCTTGTTGAAAGAGATGCACGAGGCGAACCAGATCGCAGTGCGCATCGCGCTCGCGGCCGGCCAACTCGCAATAGAGTACGTTCCAGAAATACTTCAGCCACAGTTGATAGTTGTCCAGTGCGTAGCGATCGTCGGCGACCATGTAGCCGAGCAGAATCCCTTCCAGATCGACATGATGCCCGTTCGGCTCCGTTGGTCCCGCCCAGTGATAAATGCCCTTGTGGTAGAAGCCGGCGTATCCCGCGTAGCGGATTGCATCCACGCTGACGGCATGATCGAGCACGCGTCGGCCCAACGCCAGCAGGTCGGAATCGCCGCTTCGCAAATACAGCGTGAAGATCGTCATCAGCGAATAGTAGTGATTCGAGTAGCACGTGCGGTATTCGCTCGGCCTGTCCTCCGGCAGCACCCAATTGTGATGCGTGTCGCCGTAGTTGAACTTGCCGGTAAAGTTGGACAGCCGACCGAGATTGTAGAAGCCGACCACCGCTCTCTTAACCGCCGCCTCAATCTCCGGAAAGTCGGTGCCTTTTGCGGCAATCGGCCCGCTCGGCATCGGCTGAACAGCCTCGAGCCAAGTCGCGGGCGGCGTGGCCAATGGGTTTTGTAGGAAGAGCGCATTCCAGTTTGCCTGATTGTCGGCTGCCGGCATGATGGCGAACTCGGTTGTGAACGAAAGATAAGGAACTTTCGCGGCCAGCATCTGCGCGGTCGCGTTCCAACCAGGATCGGTTTCGTTTCTGTACTTGGCGTTGAACTGGTCCGCGTAGGCCTGTGGCCACTTTAGGGCCAGCAGATGTCCAGAATGGAAACACAGGCCGCGATGGAAATTCTGTGGCGAGAGCTGCTCGGCTTGCGAGTAGGTATTGTCTCGGCCATGCAATGGCCACGAATGGAGCACAATGCGGTCGCGGCCCCATTCGACTTCTTGCGGAAAGCGTTGCCAAAACTCTTTGACGAACAAGGTCATCGCGCGAGTTTCCGGCAGCACAAGGCTGAACCAGCCGTCGCACTTCCGCCCGGATACGCTGCCCGTGACAACGTCGTCGCGCTCTTGATGAGCAAAGACGGAGGCGGTGGCAGAAAGCGGGCCGCCAGCCGATTTGCCGTCTAGCCCAAGCGAGTATTGCGATGCTCCGGCAAATGGAATGTCGAACGCAAGGTCGGCGATCCGCGGCGCCTCCACGGCATTCCCATTCCACTGGAACGAATGTTGAAACCTGATCGCCGGCGAGTCCGCGGCGATGCGGATTCGCGTCGTAAACTGCCAAGGGCCGGCAGCTCCGGCGGCGTCACGAAATGTCCCCGTGATCTTGACGACCGCCAGTGCGGCGCCTCGCGACTCGATAACTACCGATGCATCATGGCCCATCATCCAGCGCTTGCCGTGCTCATCGACAATGCGCTGGGATGCCGGTTCTGCGCCGTTGATGCTAATTCCTCTGAAGGGATGCGCGATCGCGACTCGAGCCTGCGAACAAGTAATTGTGATTCCTGCTGGTGTTTCGTCTATCACGATGTCATTTGCGAGTTGCGGCGCCCCCGTATCTCGCAGACGGTAGAGTCGCGGAATTCCGTTGTCCCACTTGGCCGTGAAGAATGCGTGCAGCCATTTCGGCATTCCGATCCCGTCCCACGTCCCGACCACGGCGATCTGACTCGGGACCAACTCGTCGTTTTCGTAGATGCGCAAATCCGCGACATGGGCTCGAAGCATCTCGCGCGGAACCGGCACGAGAGCGTGTGTGCCGTACGCCGTGACGCCGTTGTTCGGCGGGCGGATTTCCGCAATACGCAGTGGGATTCCAGCATTCGGAAATGGATCAGATTTGTTGTTGGGGTTTCCGCTAGCCGCGAGCTTAGTAAACGAGGCCGTCTGCGCAGCGTTGCCATCCAGTTGGCAACGGATCGTATAGCCGCCCGGCGCAAGCGAAGAGATGTCGAGGATGAAGCCAAGCTTATTGCTGGCGACCGCCAAGGTCAGCGCGGAGTCCGCAACAGTGACGACGAGGTTCCCACCGGCCACCGGACCGGCGAGATTCGCGTAGATGTGTACGTACCGCTCGTCGGAGGCGTACTGAATGCGATCGCAAAGAAGCTGGTTGATACCGGCGATCGAAGCCAGCGCCGGCGAAGAAAGATCGAGCGACTGACTATTCAGAATGGTGACGGGCATCGATATCACTCTGGTTTGTCGGTCGCGGAAATCTTTTTTCGCCGGCCGCTGGACCAACTGTTGACGTGGGAGTTATAGAATTAGGACGAAGGCAAGGAAAAGGAAGCACGCGTTGAGTTGGCGCCGGCATGGGCGGCAATAAAGGTCGCTAATCTCGCGCCGCAGAGCACTTGATTTGAGCAGGAAGGGCGGCAACCAGGCACTGCGGGCACCCGCAGAACAAGTGATGGGCGCCGCAGATCGACTCGATCAAAACCCTGCCACAACGCTTGCAAGTGCCTTGCTCATCCATATGCCCGCCAGGTGCCACTCGGCGTCAGAAGCCGCGACACTATTCTCGCTCACGACCGGCGGCAAAGCGGGCGATCATGCCGCCGATTGTAGCGAGAATCAGTGCCCAAAGACACTGGCCGATAAGGCGGAAGTCTCCCGTCATCCGAGCGTAGTCCGTGCCGCCTGGCGCGTAACCTGTCAATGGGTGAAATCTGTTTTGCAAGAACCAAACGGATTGCGTCGTGACTAGACAACTGAACAATTCCGACGCCAATGGCGTCACCATGAGGGCTAGGTAGCCCCACACACAAATGGAGAATCCGACCCAAAACGGTCGTCCGTATACAGCCTGCACAACGGAGAAGAGCAATAGGAACACCGCAATGCTAACAGTCGCAAACGCCCAGCCATCCGTTGCGAAGCGCATCGCTGCTAATGCGAAGGAAAAGGCGACGACGGCGATAAGCAGCGTCCGCAAGCTGAATTGGAACCAGCGGCGCTTGCGCTTGTGCGGGTCAGCTTTCGGCGGCTCGGTTTGCATGCCCGCATTATCCCGGACCTCGGACAGCCGGTGCAGGGGATACGCGGGGCTAAGAAAGCCGCGATCGTGGCCGCCCTCTGGCCGACGCATCGTTCAAGTCCCACAGTTGACGCGGCCGGACGCGGGCGGTTGGATAGCGGGCGGCGTTGGCACGCGGGGAATGACACGCGTATCGTTATTGATTCTCTGACAGTGATTCCCCGCCGGCGCGCGTGGCCAATGCTTCCCATAGCGACTGATTGACCAAATCCGACACCCAGGTCACGCTCCCGTCGCCCATCAATATGTTACATCCGGCCGGATGATCGGAATGGGTATTATCCACGTCCCCTGACGGATCATTAGGTGGCTTAATCAAGGGAGGGTTTCCATGCGGTTCTGGTCCCGTATGAAAATTGATCTGCGGTGCCGCTACATCACAAATCGCGGCGGAATATCGGGGGGTCGGACACGTCGCGGCACCGGGGACAATTCCCACCCAAGTCGAGTCGCTGTGCGTCGGTGTCTGTTCGGCGGCGAACATCGTATGGCTTACGCCGTCGCGGATGTCTTTGACGCGAATGCGGCTGTTGCGAAAGAACACACCGTCCGCCACGCCGCTCAAATCCGGACGCGGATCGGTCCAGATGTCGTTCCGGCCGGCGCAGAGCACATAATGAGACCGAGAAAACTCCAATGGGAGGCCGTTCCGCTTCAGCGGAATGCCATTGTCATCCTTAATCACGTAAGTGACCGACTGATCGCCCACTGAGGGGCAACGGTAAATCGAAATGATCGTCTCAGCCAAAGTGGCGTTCCTCGCGTCCCACGACGGCAGATTTCGACTGAAACTCTTCAGCTTCGCCGTTTCTTCAATGTAGGGAAGCAACTGAAATAGGCCGGTGAAGCCGGGGCCGGAATCCCCATTGACATTAGTCGGTCCCATTGCGCCGCCGGGCGTTGCAAGATAGGCTGACGGGAATACATGTAGCGCCGATTCGTGGTTGTGCATCGCGAAGCCAATCTGACGGAGATTGCTGCTGCACTGCACCTTGCGCGCGGATTCGCGCGCCGCCTGGATCGCCGGCAACAGGATCGCGATTAAGATGCCGATGATCGTGATGACCACCAGCAACTCCACCAGAGTGAAGCCTCGCCCCTGTCGGAACCGATTTTGACTGAGTCTGCCGGAAGGCGAGCGCACGCTGAATTGATGTTGCATCGCCCCATTATCATCGACCGCGGGCAGCGGGAGCAAGGAAGACGCGGGGCCGCGGGAGCCGCGATCACAGCCGGCCGAGACTCGAATGCGTCACGGCGATCCTGGGCCTATCAACGGCGATTCGCCCCCGACCGGGTCGGGGGGGATAAGGGCCGGCTCGTTGAAAGCGTTGCTTTAGTCCTCGGGGTGTTTCCCGATGCAAGGCGAACGCCCGCTCGAGCGTTCGTGCTAGCAAATCTACTCTACAAATTGGAATTGCTCCGAGAGAGCGGGTTTCTGCAGGACCCCATCGGTACGCTTCCCCAAAATGGCGATTTGCTTTCGATCATGCTGCGCTGTGCGATTCTCGCCCACATCGCACCAAGTGGGCGCGGACATGCAGCGCCCCGGGGACCGAACTACTCCAAAGGTACTTTGCCATGTTGGCCAAATCGGCCGCGGCCGTGCTGTTGTTGAATACGTTCACGCGATTGGCGCCGGAAGAAAGTGCGGAGACATAGCCGGCCAGCCGGCATTCTCGCCGTGAGCGGCGATGATTGCCCAGGTTCGGTCGCCTCAATTCTCGACGCTACCGATTAGGCTGCCTTCAACGTCGCGGGATTCGCGGTCGATCGAGCCAGAAAACCTTTGTCTTGAAGCTAATCCGAATCTATAAAGCGCTCGGAGGAGATTGTAGCAATTCTTTGATCTCGGGCCGCTCCATGTTCTCCGGTGACACTAAGATAACACCGGTATCAATGCGTTTCTCAACCTTTTCGCCCCGCAAATGCTTGACCATTGTCATGATGGCGAGATAGCCCATGAGCACCGGGTTCTGCACCGCCAGACCCTGCACGTCACCACTTCTCATGTCGAGCACCGATTGCGAGCCGGCGTCGAATCCGATCATCTTCACCTTGCCGCCGGCCTTGCCAATGTCGCGGAGCGCCTTGGTCATGGCGATGGTTGAGAGTTCGGTCACGCAGAACACGCCGTTCACTTCGTTGCCGTACCGGTTCAACATGTTCTGCGAAGTCTGGTACGCCGTCTCGACGGTCGCACCAGCGTATTGATCGGTCGAGATCAATTTGATCCCGGGAAACTTGCCCATCGCGTCCAGAAATCCCTTCTCACGCTCCTCCGTGCTGTCCGAGCCGACGGCGTAGCGCAATAGGATGACGTTGCCCTTTCCGTCGAGCAACTTCGCCAAATACCCGCCCGCCAACTGCCCGCCCTTGAAATTATCCGTCGCCACGAAGCTGAGGTGCTTGTCCGACTTCAACCCCGAATCAATCACGACGACGGGAATCCCAGACTGCACGGCGCTGGCGACCGGATTCACCAGGGCCTGCGAATCGAGCGGGGCGACTACGATGCCGCTCACCTTGCGACTGGTGAAATTCTCGACCACCTGGATTTGCTGGTCGCGATCATCTTCGCGGAGCGGCCCTTTCCAGATTACGTCGATCTTGATCCGTTCGGCGGCCAGCTCCTGCTGGGCTTTCAGCGCGCCCGCGTGGACGGATTTCCAGAACTCGTGCGTTGTGCCTTTGGGAACGACGGCGATCGTGTAGGTTGTTTCGTCGGTCTTTTTCCCGCAACCGGCGAGCGCGATGAATGCAAGCGCCAGCCCGAGGTGGATCAGAGATTTCATGTCAGATTGTCAGTGTCGGACTTGGCCGGAGGTGCTAATCACCAGTTCAACGTCGCGGGAAAGTATTCCGCAATCAGATCTTCGTAGAACGGGCGCAGGGCCTTCACGTCCGGCCTGGCATGGCTCTTGGTGTAGAGATCGTAGAGGTTGAATTCTTGCACCCATGGGAGCATGGCGCGGTCGCGCGCATTGGTGAGGTGATTGTATTCACCCTCCCGATGCCACGGATAGAACGAATGGTACCGCAACATGTAGAGCGCTTCGTCCGGTAGATGATCCTTGGTGACATGATAAATGTATTCGTCGTGTCCCCATGAGATTTGGACGTTGTCCAAGCCGCAGCCTTCCTCGTAAACGCCGAGTGGCGTCTGGTACCGGGGATTCTCACTGTCCGGATTCTCAGCGAAGAATTGCGGGAACACGATTCTTTCGGAATGACGGCAGCCGGTCGGGAACGTGTCGCCCACAACAGCCCATTGCGGTTCGCCCCAAAGACAAAGGACCTTGCCGAGATCGTGGACCAAGCCCGCAAGTATGAACCAGCGCGGGTGGCCATCGGCGCGAATGTGCTCGGACGTTTGCAATAGATGCTCCAGTTGCGAGAGATCCGTGTCCGGGTCGCTGTCGTCCACGAGCGTGTTCAGGTATTCCATCGCCTCCCAGACGCTCATCTTGCGCCGGTCCAGGCCGAGGAATTCCTTCCGCTTCGCCTGTGCGAATTCATAGGTCTGGTGACGATGATTCTGACGGTAGAATTCCCGCACAGTCGGCCGCGCGTCGGTTTCGTAATCTCGGAACTGCTCCCGATTCTTGTTCGGGTCGACCGCTTGAAACGGTTTGCAGGGCGCTGAAGCGGGCTCGGGATACCGAATCTTCAGAAAACCTTCCCACTCATCCAAGCTTTGGAGAGGAGAATGACTGCTCGTTTGAGTTTCGCTCTTGATCGTGTTCATAGCATTCTTGCCTTTCATCGCGTTCTCATTTTACACTGACGCGTCGCTTCCACCCCGTTAATTTCGTCGGCCGATTCGAATCATTTCGCAAACTGGCTCTGGCGGAACATGTCGAGTCCCACGGCAACGATGATTACAACGCCGATAACGATTTCCTGCGTGAAATTCTGCCAACCCATTTGGTTTGATCCGTTGCGCAACACCGTCATGATCAACGCCCCGATCATCGAGCCGAGGATGCTCCCCGTGCCGCCGCTCAAACTCGCGCCGCCAATCACTACCGCCGCAATGATGTCCAGTTCCAGGCCGATCGCCACGGTTGGATCGCCCTGCGTGAGCCGCGACAATTGCATCAATCCCGCCAGTCCAAAGAACAATCCAGCAAGCGCATAAATCAGCACCTTTTGGAGAGGCACGTTAATGCCGCAGAGGCGCGCCGTCGCCTCGTTTGAGCCGATCGCAAAAATGTAATGCCCGAAAACGGACTGCCGCATAACCACCGCGACGATGATCGCCAGTCCGATAGCGATCCACACTCCGGGTGGCAGCGGGAACAACTCCGTCGGCGACATCCGCGCCATCAGGTTGTTGAGCGGCGAGTCGAGCGGATTGTTGACGGTTTGATTTCCGGCAAGCCATTTGGCCAAGCCGCGCACCACGCCCATCATCCCGAGCGTGACGATAAACGGCATCATCCGAAAGCCGGCGATGACCAGACCGTTGACCAGTCCTATCGCCCCCCCGGCCAGCACGGTCAACCCAACAGCGGCGACCGTTGAATAGCCCTTCACCAGCAACGTCGCGCCCAGTACGCTCGTCAACGCAACCACCGAGCCGACACTCAAGTCAATTCCGCCGCTGACGATGATCATCGTCATTCCCAGCGCGCCAATGGCAACGATCACGGTCTGGATCAAAATGATTTTTAGATTGCCGCCGGTGAAAAGATAAGGGCGCACCTCGGAACTGAGCGAAAACATGCCGAGCACCAGCAGCAGGCCGATGAATGGCCCAGCGACGTTGATCGCATGAAAGAGATTGACGACCCTGGCTTGGGCGGACTTCTTCATAGGCTTTATGCGATGGAGGCGGCGTCCCGTCCGAGGGCCACGGCGATGATCCCGCGTTTGGTCCATTCGCCGCCGAGGTCGAGGAACGCACGGCGAATCGTAAGTCACTCGAGATTTAGCTGCGCCTGTGTTTCGCGGGTGACATTATACCGACTGGCGCCTCGAAAAGCTGTCGGCGAGGCCGGCCGAAATCGAGCGTCGACCGAGCGTTCTTGCTTTCGGGCATCCAGGACTGCGGCCCCGAATACGGGCTATAAAATCGGCCCGCACATCGCAATCGGGACCTGACCGGTTTCAAAGTCGGCTGACAGACTATCTGCCGCACTTTCATCCGGCAGGTCTCAGTGATTTCTTTGAAGTTGGTGCCCAACGCCTCGGTCCGAGCTACCAACGTGATGAGGCTTTCATCGAAGGCAAAAATAACCGCATGTTCACCGCGAGCGGCCGCTGCCGCAGCGTATTGCACTGCAATGGTCGATTTTCTTGATCCGGCTGGCCCCATGAGCAGCGTGATGCTGCCGCGATCGGGCCCAGCACCCAATAGTGAATCGAGTGCCGTGACACCGCTCTTGATTCGCTCGCGCGTGAACGGGCTCGCTATGCTCGGATGCGATAAGGCGGGGAAATACGAAGAGTCCTCCTCCTCGAATCGCGAAATCATGGTAGCCGCCGCGAAAACTGGATCCACGAAACTTCACGACCCGCAGCCTGCATCGTTCAGCGCCCACGCGATCTGGTCCGCCACGCCAACAGGTCGCAATGCGCGTGCCAACAAACGAATGGGGAGTGGAACAGGCATTCGCGGGTTATCGGACTTGACCGATTGGCGTCGAGTTCAATTGCCTGTAGTGCGGACGACCCATCATGGTCGCCAAACGATCATCGTTCGTCGGGCGGAGATTTCCATTGAGCAATCGGCGGAAGCGCGCCACGGCAAGTGAATCGAACAAAATGCGCCTTCGCCGGATCGCCATCATTGCGGCATTGACATAGTTTGCGGCGGGCCGGGCGAATCAGTTTCCTTCTTTGTAAAGGCAGAGTCGTTGTGCAGCCGTTTATCTTTCCGTCTGGGATCGGCCAATCAGCCGGGCGGATACCGCGTTTTGCTGAAATTTCTGGTCCGCGCTTTGGGCCGAGTGAACTACGGTGACCGCCCCGAAACTCGCGATGCAAAAAAGGATAAGAGGCCCTGGCAGCTTTCGCCGCTTACCGAGTCTTTCCCCTGGATCGTTCCGTCGCGGAACAAAGGGCAAACAAAATCGCCAGGTAGCCGATGGTATGCGCTTTGCATACTCGCTACTTCCGAAGTTCAAAGGCGGCTACTTTCAACCCCAAAGCAGGAAGGTGATCTACGAAATGAAACGAATCATCGTCATCACGCTTTGCGCGGTCGGCGTGCATTCCGAAGAGAGCAAGGAGACTTCGCGCGCCAAGAAAATCTTCCAAGAGGCCGGCGCGGAGGATATCTCATCGTCCGGCGAAGCCGCCGTGGCGAAGAAAGATCGTTGATCTAGCCGTCGATTTATGGCCAAGTTCTTATGGAAATTCGAAAAACGAAGGAGATTATCATGGTCAGCCAACAAACTTTGAAAGGCGATTGGAATGAGGTTGCCGGCAAGCTCCGCTCGAAATGGGGCCAGCTTAATAACGACGAGATGCAGGAGTTCAAGGGAAATGCAACGCAGTTGGTAGGCTATATCCAACGCAAGACCGGCGAGGCGAAGGACAAAATCGAACGGTTCTTAAACAATTTGACGGAAGATGGCGCGGATTCTGTCAGTCGCATGGCTGGGGCTGCGAAGGATTTCGCGTCCCAAGCTGTCCAGTCAGCGAAAGACGGCGCGGAGACGGTCGTCGATCAGGCCCGAGCTGGCTACGCCGCGGCGGAGCGCATCGTCCAAGAGCGGCCGGCCACGTCGATAGCCGCCGCACTCGGTGGCGGCTTTGTTATCGGCATCCTACTCAGCCTTCTGCTCCGGTCCGAACGTTAGGAACGGAAGTCCGTGTCGATCAACGTGCTTTCGATAGATTATCGGAAGCTAAATAGGGGGATCCAATGTCTGCCATTGCGAGCGATCACTCAAAACCCGTTAGGCCAGCCTCCGCTGAGAATGACTCCCCATCCGCCAAGAACGAATGCCATCCGGTGAACGATCTAGTCGAATACTTGATTGCCTATAGCCGCGAAAAGCCGGAAGTAGCCGCCCTCTGGTGTCTGGGCGTTGGCTTCGTGTTGGGGTGGAAGCTGAAGCTTTGGTAAGCCAATTTCGAATTACGTGGACTGAGACCTACCAAAAAAACGCTCAATGAGGAAGGGAGAGCTGACAAGAAGCTCACGCAATTGGCCGAGAAAATCAATGTCGAAGCCGAGCCGGACGATGCCAACGCCAATGGCTCGGGACAGCCGAAGCGGAAGAGGCGGTCAGTTGGCGCCCGGACGTGACAGCGGGACGAGCATATGAGCCGGCCCTCGCAATGTCTTGCTACTGGGCCATGCGGGAGGGATTGGTTCGACGATCGTGAGTATTGCGACCTGAATTCGATTTGATGGCGACCGAACGTTTTTGACAATCAAACACACCGCAGGGGGATTCGAATGATCAGTCTGCCAACGATCTTACTCATCGTTCTAATCCTGATATTGCTCGGCGCTCTGCCGACGTGGCCGCATAGCCGGAATTGGGGCTACTACCCAAGCGGCGGCATTGGGTTGGTTGTGATCATTCTCGTCATCTTGTTGTTGATGGGACGAATCTGAAGCCCCTCCAACGGGCAGGTTGTTTTCGACAGCAAGTTCCAAGGCATGAATCGAAATCATTTTCACCGCTTTCAATTCCACCTGCGGACGCTGCTGATCGTGGTCACGCTCCTGACAATTCCATGCGCTTACATCGGCGCGCAGGCCGAGATCGTGAGGGAGCGGAAGGCGATGCTCGAAAATGGGCATCTCACCTTATCCGAGGCGACCCCCGCCAGGAACAGACTCCCCCGTTTACGAGTTTGGCTTGGCGACGTGGACTGCTTCATCCTGTATTTCGACCCGATCGTGAGCGACTCCGACCTCGAACGCTATCGAGTTGCGTTCCCGGAAGCGCAAGTGACGCGCTTTACCGATGGCCGCATGATTCGACGATGATGGCCAACGTGAGATATGCTCTTGCTGCGACTCGGGAGGACCTGATGCCGGAACCTAACTGCGCAATAAAAAGGGCGGGCCAGTTCAATTGGAAACGGCCTGCCCCATTCTTTGGTTTGTGGGCACGTCCCACTGTGAATTGCTATTTATCAGTCCCTGGAGCTGGGACGGTCTTGGTCTCGGTGGTGGTCTTTTGCTCGCCCGTGACCTTGCCGTCGACGGTCTCCGTCTTCTTCGTCTCGGTTGTGGTCGTCTGTTCCCCTTTCTTATCGCAACCGACGGTGAACAGGCCGATCGATGCAATCACGGGGAATGCTAGCCAGCGTTTCATTGCAAGTTCCTTTCTGTGAATTTCTAGTCGGCGTCTTCATGGCCCGAACAATCGCGGTGCCAATCCCGCCCGAACCCTACTGGGCGCGCTCGGCGGAGCGCGATTCGAACAGACCCCAAAGGCCAAAGAACGATGCGCTATTTTCCAAGCAACTTAGCGACGACGAAGATGACAAGGGCCCCAAGCAGCCCTCCTCCACCGAGCAAATAGACCAAAGAATATCCCGCCGCTGCGATCGGACCGATTGTGATTGCGAAGATGTCCATGAGTCGTTCTCTCCAAATAGGGACCATCGCCCGTCAAGCCTCGGCAAACATGGCACTCAGGCCCATTGGCGAATTCGTTACCATGACTGCATGACATGCGACCCGAGCAGTCATACGCTCCGTCATGCGTAGCAATATGCGTGCCGCGCCGAAGAAGTAGAGAAAGATTGACGCGTGCTATTGAATGAACCGCAGCAACCCGACAGGAATCCGAACCGAGTTGGCAAAACCGGTTCGGGCCGAACCAGATTGATTCCAATTCCTGCATCCATTTCTAGTGCCATCCTCCTCCCAATTCCACGAGTACCTCCAACGCCATCCGAAATGGCGACCCGCATGAGTTCACGCGAGTACATCTAGCTCGGCATACGAGTTGCGTAACACGGACCCATCAAGCGACATGAAATCGCGGCCTTTTCGCAAGGCCGCGAAGCTTCGCCGAAAACGTCCAACCGATCGAACTCGCAGCGACGATCAGCGCCCGGGCTAACCGAATAGTACCGTGACTCATGACGATCAAGAATCAATTGAGTAGTCTGCCGCGCGGTTTGCCCGTACTGTTGACGTTGGTGCTCGCCGTCGGTGCATTACATTTTGGGCGCGAGATTCTGATTCCGTTGGCCATGGCCATACTTTTGGCGTTCTTACTCACACCATTAGTTAAGGCTTTGGAACGTCGCAAGCTTGCCCGCGTTCCGGCGGTTCTGGCCGCGATACTGGGGGTGTTCCTGATCGCCGCTTGCGCTACCTGGGAGATTGGTTCACAGTTGAACGACCTGGTTTACCGACTGCCCACCTACCGGGAAAACCTGAAAGCAAAACTTGAGAGCATGCGCCCTTCCAGCGGTGTGATCGGCAATGTTGAGGCCACATTTAGCGATGTGAGCCAGAAACTGGAGGACAAGCAGGATCCACCGCAACCCGTCCGGATTGTCGGCACGGAGGCCAATCCTCTCGACCGCTTGCAGATCATCCTTTCGACCGCCATGGCCCCAATCGCCAATGCGGGGATTGTGTTGGTGCTCGTCATTTTCATGCTCATCAGCCGGGAGGACTTGCGGAATCGACTCGTTCGACTTTGTGGGACGAGGCTCGCGTTGACGACCCGAGCCCTCGACGACGTTGGAAGCCGGGTGAGCAGATATCTGTTGATGAATGCAATGGTCAACGGCGGATTCGGCGTTGCCATCGCAATCGGATTGAAGCTCATTGGAATTGAATATGCGTTGACCTGGGGGTTCCTTGCCGGCATTCTGCGGTTCATACCCTACATTGGGACGATCTTGGCCTCCGCCCTGCCGATCGGAATGGCTTTCATACAGTTTCCGGGGCACGATTGGTGGCATCTTGCTCTCGTGGCATCGTTATTCATTATTCTTGAACTGATCACAAACAACATCATCGAGCCGCTGGCATACGGCTCGCGGACCGGGGTATCGACGGTCGCCATATTGGTCGCTGCGATGTTCTGGACATGGGTTTGGGGGCCGGTGGGATTGGTAGTCGCCGTTCCGCTGACCGTCGTCATGGCTGTGCTCGGGGAGCATGTCGCTGCGTTAGAGCCGCTCTCGATACTCTTGAGCGACAAACCGCCGCTCGCAAATCACATCAGCTATTATCAGCGACTTCTGGCCGGAGATACCGACGAAGGGTACGAGATCTTGGAATCCGAAGCGAAGGCTTCGTCGCCGATGGAAGCCTACGATTCAGTGGTGATCCCCGCCTTGATTCTTGCCGAGCGCGATCGGGCCTCGGGCGAGCTTGGGGAGGGGGAACAGCAGGCCATTTGGCAGACAACTCGCGAACTGATGGACGAACTCATCCCCGAAAATGCCGTGATTGATGATGCGGCGCTCGATAGTCCGCCGAGCATCAAGGCACGCGTCGTGGGCTGTCCGGCGCATGACATGGCGGATGAGATGGTCTTACTGACATTCAAGCAAACGTTTAAAATTGCCGCCGGCGCTCGATTTGACGTCCTACCCGCCACAATGTTAGTTGCCGAGGTGGTGGCGCGCATTGATGACGAGCGCCCTGATGTCGTATGCATCTCGTCTGTCGGGCCGCTTGGAGTTCGTCAAACTCGCCATTTGTGTTTGCGTCTTCGACAAGCACTTCCGAATATGCGGATCGTCATCGGCCGATGGGGATGCGCAAACGATCGCGATAAAGTCGTCAACAGCTTCAAGAAGCGCGGGGCCGACCAGGTCGTGTTTTCGCTCGCGGAAGGTCGAGACTATCTGCAGAGGCTGATACCGCTTGTCGCAGCGGATGGCAAGGCTTCAGTGCTCTCAGTTGCATGACAAGGACGAGCCCGAGATTTTCCAGTCCCAGTCGCCCTGTGGCCTATCGCTAATCTTGGCCGCTAGCCGACGGTTTCAGGGCAGAGAAACACGCTCGGAATTCACGGCCGCATTATCCTCGACCGCCGGCAGCCGGAGCAAGAGATTCCGAACGCGATTATCGCCATAGCGCGCCTCGCCTGACGCACCGTCTCACGGATCCGGAAACTCAAGCCGCGTCGTTCGTTCGCCCACGATCTTCGAGGTAGTTGCCTGTTTGCCGTTCAGACGGATACGGCAAAAATACGAGCCGATCAGTGGAACGGTCTCGCCCGACTGGTAGCTGGTCCAAGGATAATCCTGCTCCGCCTTGCCGGCGTCTTTGAGCACCCAAGCGGTCGTTTGGCGAACGAGATCAATCGTCGCGCCTTGGGTGGCTAGAAGCTGAACGTCGTGCGCCTCCGACGCGGCCCCCGCGAGAAACTCGGCTTTTGCAAGCCCGAGCGACTTAGCGACCGCTTGCATGCCCTCGTCGTAGATCTTCTGCAGTTGCTCAGACAGATCCTGCAATTTCGTGTTTCGATCTTCATCGCTCAGCTTCTTGTCTTCAATCACGGCGAGCTTATTTGCGACGATGCCTTCCATTTTCACGTAGTATCGTTCAATCGTTTGCTTCGAACGTTGCCGCTGAAGCAAGTGCTTCCGTCGGAACTCGATCGCCACCTGATCGAAAAAAGCGCCAACATAAGGGTCGGCGAGATCAGCGTCCATCATTTCCGTAGCGTAGGCGTCGTTGACCATGAGCGAGTTCCCCTCGATGTGCGTTCGTCCTGGCACTTCCGTCACGGCGCCTGTTGTGATCGAATGCGCGACGAGTTCCTTAAGTCGCGCGTACGATAAACCGGGCTTCTCGGCGGCGCGCGAGTCGCTCGAAGCGCCCAGCAGCAATCCAAACAGCAACATCGAACTCGTCATCAGGTTCGCGTCGAATCGGCTGCTAAGCGGGCAAGGTCGGATCATAGCGAGACTCCTGGATAAGCCACCACAGACGATCGGCCAGCGCGGCCAACCCGGCCATTGTCGCCAGCCACGATAAGAGCATGATGCTGCGCACCAGGGCCACTGTCCAGGGGACCCAAATCGCCATCGGGTTGTAGCCTACTCCTTGGAATTCGTCTTCCACGGTCCTTCCGGGCGTTTGGTCCAGATTTCGAGCGATCGCAGCTTGAAGCCACAGCCCGCGGGTTTCGAGATTTGGCCAATCGGGGGCCGGGATTGTGAAGAACGCGAGCATGATGAGAAATGAGGTGAGGCAACTCGCCGTCACGATCAGCAGCCGGCGGGGCGCGCGGCGAGGAAGCACATCGCGTTCGACTCCAACATCGCTGGCGAACCACGCCATGACCATAACGAGCCAGCTCGCCACTGCTGTCGCTGCGGGGGGCGGCCACGGCGGACCGATTCCGACCACTCGGTGCAGCACTCCCAGCGCGACGGCTAACAGCGAGACCGCGGCCAGGCCGCCGTAGCGCCGCCAATGCTGTGCGGTCTGACGATTCGTATCGGCTTGGCGTACGCGGCCGCGGTAGGCCAGCACGGTCGCCTCATCGACGTTTACTTCCCTGCGAAGCAGATCGATATCGCCGATTTGTTCTTTCTTGAAGTACCAATCGAGCACGACCAATAGGGCGTCGAGCGCACGATAGGCATCGGCCTCCGAAAAATCCTTGCTCAGATCGCCGTGAGTTGCTGCATTGCCCAACTCGCGGATGTGATCGACGTAGGCCTTGATGTGCAGATCGAGGACGCCTTCCTGAACCAACCGCGTCACCAGATTGTCGAGCGGGCGGGTGCCGGCCTTTTCGGGCACATGCCGCCGAAACAGATCGCGGACCACATATTCCAGCACCCGCCGGGCACGGACCAGCGCCATTGCCGGATCGGGCTGGGCGATTCGCTTGAACTGCTCCAGCGATTTCTTGATATCCTCGAATGCCCGCGAGAGGCGATCGATCTGTGCCTGCGCGTCGCCTGCTTCGAGGTTCGGCGGTTCGGGAATTGGTTCGGACGACATGGCAAAACTTTGAGCCGGTGCGGGCGAATGTTGATCGAGAAATTCTACCTCAAATTGCGTCTTGGCTGTCGCCGCCGGCCGGATATGATCTTGGAGTTGTTGGCCGTTGGGTGGCCGGGGCAGGACCGAAGGGAAGCCCCAGTGCGCCGCCGTCGACCGTCGCGCCACCGGGCCTCGGCAGTGCCTCCAGCTCCGCCCATCGAAATACGTCATAATGGAAAAAGCCGGCTAAGAGCCGATCCGAGAGCCGCCGGGGACTGTCCCCCTTTTGCGCAGTCCGCGGAGCAAAACGGGGATTGTCCCCTTTGCCCACGCGGTTCTAGGATAGGCTCTCAGGAAACTCCGCCATGCATCGCGCCCAATATCCGAACCGAAGGCGCTATTTGCGGTGCAGCTTGATTTGTGGCGTCGCACTGCTGATGCTCTTCGGAGTCCACCCGGCCAGCGGTCAAGAGGCGCCGCCCCAGCGGGTCAACCTTATCGCCGAGTTCCAAAAACTCGGCCTGACGCCGCTGGCCCAGGGGGACCGCGACGTTTGCTCGTTGTTTGCCATCACCGCACTGGCCGAGTTTGAAAGCAACCGCCATTCGGCCAGCCCGAAGGGCCGGCTCTCGGAAGAATACTTGATCTGGGCCGCCACCAACGCTTGCCGAAAGGACCACGATCAGGCGATGTTCTACGAGGCGGTCCAGGGACTGAACGCGCTCGGGATCTGCGCCGCCGACCGGATGCCGTACACGAGCAAGCCCGATCCCAACCGCAAGCCATCCGCCGCCGCGATCGCCGACTCCGAACCGCTCCGCCAGCGCTGGCAGGTCGAATGGATTAAACGCTGGTCTGTTGATCGGAAGTTGACCGAGTCCGAGTTGCTGGAGATCAAACGGGCGCTGGCTGCCGGGCATCCGGTCGCTTGCGGGCTGCGCTGGCCGAATACGCTGCACGGTTACAAACTTCTCGATGTGCCGCCGCCGAGCCAGGTGTTCGATGGTCACAGCATCGCCCTGGTCGGTTACGAAGACGATCCAGCGAAGAAGGGCGGCGGCGTGTTTCAGTTTCGCAACAGCGATGGCCCGGACTGGGGCGCTAAGGGGTACGGCGAGATGTCCTATGCTTATGTCCGGACATACGCTAACGATGCCCTCTGGCTGCATTGCGGACCGCCGAGTTCCGAAGTGCCGCGGGTGCGATACGAAGCGGAGTCGCTGCCGGTACTGGCCGCAGAACGGTGCCGCACGAATCCGCAGTCGATGGATGATTTTGGCGCCGCGATGTGGAGCCATGGTAAGCAGCTCTTTTGCGGGGCGGAACGCGGCGGGTGGGTTGAGTTGGGCTTTGATGTTCCCAAGCCTGGACGCTACCGCCTTCGTGTTCTAGCCACCGCCGCCCCAGACTTTGGCATCGTCCGCGTCGCCCTCGACGAAAACCATCTGGCCCCGCAGTTTGATCTTTACTCCGGCCGGGTGTGCCCATCGGGTTCACTTGAATTGGGCACCCACGAGCTAGCTGCCGGTAAGCATCGGCTCCGCTTCACGGCCATGAATAAGAGTGCGGCTTCAAAGAACTATTCATTTGGACTCGATGCCGTCGACCTTCTGGTCGCGAAATGAATTGTGTGCGGGCGCCGACGTGCTTCTTCGCGGGCGAAGCGACGGATGGTTTGTTTAGTAGGTCCGTGCTTACGCGGCCGCTCCATTCAGGGCATCGCCCGACTTGATCGTGCCGGTCTTGAGGCTCTTGAACCAGCGGCGTTTGCGTTTTGGCGGCTCGGCTTTGGGCGACTCGGTCTGCATGGCCGCATTATCCTTGACCGCGGGCAGCCGGAGCAAGCGAGACTGGCGTAGTCACTTACTAACCGCCAGTTTCACTCCGAGCGCGACAAAAACGGCGCCGGTTACCCGCCGGATCCAGATTGCGAACGATCCACAGTCTCGCAAGCGGCGACCGATGGCCGAAGCCGACCAGGCCAGGACCAGGCACCAAATTGTGCCAGTGCAAATGAACACGGCGCCCAAGAAGAGGAACGTACCAATTTTGGAGGCTGCCGAGGGATCGACGAACTGTGGCAGAAACGACATGAAGAAGAGCGCCACCTTGGGGTTGAGCAGATTGGTGAGCAGGCCGGCGCGGTAGATCGCCCAGGATCGCGTCTTCCCGAACTCGGGCGTCAATGTCGTGCTATTCGGGTTTTGAAACAAGATCCGCGCGCCCAGGTAAACCAAGTACGCTGCACCGACGAACTTTACCATGAGGAACGCCGTACCGGACGTGGCTAGTATCGCCGACAGGCCAAGCGAAGCCGCGATCGTGTGAACTAGACAACCCGAGATGATTCCAAGCACCGAAACCAGTCCGGCGCGACGCCCTTGGGCGATGCTTCGACCGAGAATATAGAACGTGTCCTGCCCCGGCGTGAGATTCAGCAGAATCGCGCTCACCAAGAACAAGCCGAAGTTCTGGGTGCCGAGCATAGGATGGTCCCGCCGCTGTAGAATTCAATGATTGGCCGCGGACGAATGAACCGCCAAGCGAGCTGGAACCGTTCGAGCGAACGATGGACGCTGCCAAGATTAGACCAGACAGCGGCCGACCCCGCTACGATAGCTCGACATCCATTCAGGGCCTCGTCCAGCTTGACCGTGCCGGCTTGAACTTGACGCGATCACCCGCGAGAATCACTCGCGGAGGACTAAACCATGATTCCACGAGCGATTGTCCTGTTGTTTGTTGGCACAACCGTGCTGCTGGGCAATGGCGCGCCCAATTCGGCTTGGCCCGACGATCACCGTGTGGCGCTGTCCCGAGTGTTCGTCGGCTATGTGTACCAGCAGCCGCAGAACATCAACTATTCCCTCTATACGCACCTCTGCCACGCATTTCTGGATGCAAACGAGGATGGCAGCATTCGACCGAACAAGTCATGTCCGAATCAGCAACTTGTGACCGACGCCCACAAGTCAGGCGTCAAAGTCATTCTTTCTCTCGGAGGTTGGGGCTGGGACAAACAATTCACGGCGATCGTCAGCGAGCAGGAATCGCTTAACCGCTTCATCAACGCCGTGATGACCATCATTGAAAAGTTCGATTATGACGGCATGGATGTGGATTGGGAGTACCCTGATACCACAGCAAAGGCGGCCGGATTCGATCGGCTCTGTCGGCGGCTGCGCAGCGAATTGGATGCGCTCGGAAAAAGAAGGGACGGCAGTTGGTCCTGACGATGGCCGCGTCCGCCAGTCCGTCGACGCTCAAATCGGTTGAGAATGCCACGCTGCTGGACACGATGGATTGGATCAACGTGATGACCTACGACTACACGGGCGATTGGTCGTCTCAGGCCGGACATCATTCGCCATTATTCGCTTCGTCGAAACAGAGGGGGACGCCTTATTCGACCGAATTGTCGATGAAATCCCTCGTCGATCGCGGCATCCCGGCCAGCCGGCTGGCGATGGGCTTGCCGCTCTATGGGCGAACCTTTGCCGTCTCTGAGCCGTACGCCCCGACGAAGAACCCAGCCCCGCGACCGGCCGTGCGCGGCGGCAGCTATAGCAACATCGTCAAGCTCATCAAAGACAAAGGCTGGGTCCGCAGATGGGACGACGAGACCAAAAGTCCTTGGGCGCTTGCTCCCGATGGCTCGGCCATTATCGCCTACGACGACGCCGAATCACTGTCGATGAAAACCGAGTGGGCCATTAAACAAGGCTTCCGCGGCGTCTTCTTCTGGCAAATCCGCGACGATCAGATGCCCGATGGACGTTTTCCTTTGCAAGAGGCGGCGCATAAGAAATGGGAGCAAGCCGGACTTTGAGAGACGATCCTGGAGCTGTCCTGGACCGGCATGACGAGAGGAAATCAAGGCGGCAATTTGGAATCAACTTCGGTACGAGGCCCCTCGTTGCAACCAATGGATCGCCAGAAGCATCAACTCATCGCGGTTCAACGGCTGCCACGACACGTTTTACTAGTTCGGACTCGAAGTCCTGGGGATACTGATCGCCGACCCCGACGCGGACAAACACCAAATCTAGACTCGGAACTACGTAGCCATGATTGTTGCGGAAGCCAGCCGTTTGCACGAGGTCATGGGGCGCGTCCTTGTGATGCGGATAAATCCACCACTGGGCGCCATAGTCGGGCTTCGCCGAGATTGCGGCCCAAGCGAAGTCGTAGTAGCTGGCCGGCACGATCCGTTTGCCGGCCCACTCGCCCCGATGTAGGGCCAGGTAGCAGAAGCGGGCGTGTTCGCGCGCCGTCGTCGTGATTCCGCTGTAGCCTTGGCTGTAGGGTCCGATCGCGCCGTCGCCGCCATTCGTGACCCACCGCACCTGCCGCATACCGATCGGTTCGAATAGGTGCTCCTTCAGGAACGGGTAGAGGTCGACCCCGGTTGTTCGGTGGAACAGGAGGACGAGATGCGCGACCCCAGCATTGCTGTAGTGGAAGACCTTGCCAGGGTCGTTTTTCAACTTTGCCATCGGCGAGCCTTCGACATGCCCCAGGAACCACTCAAAGGGTTTCTCCTTCGGCTCGAACGGCTTGCCACCGGGCGGATCCGGCGGATTCTCTTCGCCGAGACCCGAAACCATGTTCAGCAGATGTCGGACAGTGACGTCTGCCTTACGCGGGTCCGGTAGTGGAAGAGATTCAGGGATCCACTCGGCATTGCAGACCTTAATGTCGAGCGCGAGCGGCTTGCCTGCGGTGCCGGCTGATGCGCCAAAGTCGGTGAGGATCATGCCGAAGGCGGTGCTGGTGTATGCCTTCGAGCAGGAGTAGATGTTGAAGTCGGTCCGGCGATCACAATCCTTGTACCACTCGCCGACGATATGACCGCGGCGGATCACGAGAAGGCCGGAAGCGCCATCGGCGGCCGCATTATGGCGCCAGGCTTCCCGCAGCTTATCCCAATCGACGCCGGCGACCTCGCGGATCCTGGCCTTCTGTTCGCGGTCGGGTTAGCCCTGCTCTGGCAGCAGGCTACGCCAGCCGCCCTGTTCCTCGGCCGGCGGAAAGTAATCGACGAGCGCGGGACGATCCCGCGGTTTCTCGTCGGCCGCAAACGAAACCGACATCAAGCCAGGCAGACATCCGATCACGACGCAGATGCAGTATCGCATCACTCGTATTTCCTTTCTCCATCGGTGGCGGCGGATCAATCTCAGAAAGTCGGAATTGGAACCAGCCACGGCCCGGCTTCTTCCTCGGAGCGAGCGGATCGGCGCTGGCTGGGTTTTCAAACGTGCCCGCATTTTAGCGGCAGACGATCGGGATTTCCCCTTTATTTCAGGCGCGACCGCGAATCATTGGAACGGGCCCCGCGGCCAAAAACTCATAAAAAACCTGTTGACAGGCTAAGACGTTTTGGATTATAAATAAGCTTTAATGGCTTAGAATGAGGAGGCGGCCCTGTATGTCCGCCCCGCGATCGCCGCCTAATTCAACGGAAGCAATCACACCGATGGCTCGGCCAAGACAAGATGTGACCCCCGCGGAACTGGCGATTCTGGAGTTGCTCTGGGACCGCGCAAAGGCGAGCACGCGGCAGATCGTCGATGCCCTCGATCCGGGCGGCGGCGCCGGACGCTATGCCACGGTGCAGAAGCAGCTCGAACGCATGGAGGCAAAGGGCTTGATCCTTCGTGACCGCAGCTATTTTCAGCACCTCTTCTCTCCGGCGGTCGATCGCGAGGAGTTGGCTGGCCAGCGATTGCGGACCGTCTTGGACAAATTGTGCGAAGGCTCGCTCGTACCGCTACTCAGCCATATCGTGCGCACCAGACCGCTTACGCCCGACGAGCGCGAGGCGCTGCGTGAGTTGATCGATCAGCCCAACGAGCGCAAGCGGAGCACGCCCCGCAAACCAAAGAAGGAGTGAGCGATGCTGCCTACCCTCCTGCGAATCGCCGCGAGCAATGCGCTATCAGCCGTCGTGTTGGCCGTCGTCGTGGCAGGGGTCAGTCGGCTCTGCGCGCGGCCGGCACTCACGCGGGCACTCTGGGTGCTGGTGTTGCTTAAGTTGCTCATGCCGCCGCTATGGACGATCCCGGTTGACGATTTTTTCGGCCACCAGCCGACCAGCACCGACGGCGTCCGGACGCTCACCGTCCGAGATGATGGATTGGCCCGAACCGGCGACGTCGCCGGCGTCGGACAAGCCAGTTCCGCTGGCGCGGCCGACAACAACAAGCCGGAATCGGGGCTCGACTCGCGCGTTGAGCCGCCAACCGCAATGCCCGCCGCGAGCCGCAGTCCGATTCCACGCCTCATCCCGCCGGCCGAATGGATTGCCGCGGCCTGGATTGCCGGCACGCTCGGTGGATTGATTGCGCTGGTCGCTCGTGTCCGGCAATTCTTGCGATCGCTGCGACACGCCGCGCGGGCACCGGCCCGAGTCCAAGGGCGATGCTCGGCGCTGGCGGCACAGCTCGGCTTGCGGCAATCGCCAGGAGTGTGGTTTGTGCGCACGTCATTTTGCCCGAGCCTTTGGGCATTCAGTCGGCCGGCGCGGGTTTTGGTGCCGCAACAGTTGTGGGACCGGCTCGAGCCGGCGCAACAAGACGCGCTGTTGGTTCACGAGCTGGCGCATCTGCGACGGCGCGATCATTGGGTGCGCCTCCTGGAAGTGGCGGCCACTCTCGTTTACTGGTGGCATCCGGTGGTTTGGTACGGACGGCGGCGGCTGCACGAGGCTGAGGAACAATGCTGCGACGCCTGGGTGCTCGGGATCCTGCCCTCCGTGGGTAACAGTTATGCGGCGGCACTTTTGGACACCGTGGATTTCATTTCGTCGGCCCATCCCGCCACGCCGGCGCTGGCCAGCGGGTTGGGCGAGTTCTCTCACCTGAAAAGGAGAATCATCATGATTCAGAATGGAAGTGTGCGCAAGGCATTGACGTGGACCGGCGCGATGATCGTCTTCGGCCTGGCCGGAATTGTCCTGCCAGTGGCCCCCGGCTTCGGGCAAGATAATTCGGCAAAGGAAAAGCCCAAGCCCGAACTCAAGGAAATCGAAATCGACGTCGATGCTGACAAGGCCCGCGCCGGCAAGGCTGAGGCCACCCAGGGCGAGGCTGCGCGGACCGAGGCCGAAAGGTCGATCATGCATGCGAAGCTCGAAATCCAGCAGCTCTCCGCCGAGATGCAGAGAATCCAGGCCACGCTCGCGCAAGCCAAAGCGAGGCTGCGCGCGTTAGAAGTGGCTCGAAGCAATGAAGCCGGGACCTCAAACCGATTCTTCGTGTCGGACACGACAAACAGTAATAACGATCGGCCTGCCAATGTTTACACTCAGTTGGGCAACAAGTTCGATAATCAACCTCAGACCGAGAAACATGACCCACGCTCGCGGGCCGACCGGCTCGACCAATTGGAGCGAGAAGTCAAACGGATCCTTGGCGAGATCCATGAGATGAAGGGAGACCAGAGCGGGCAACCGAAACAGTAGCTTGGCCGCATTATCCCTGGCCGCGGGCAGCCGGAGCAAACGTCAATCGGTCCGCGTGATTCTAAGAGCCTATCCGAGAACCGCCTGGGCAAAGGGGACAGTCCCCGTCTTGCTCCGCGGACTGCGCAAAAAGGGGACAGTCCCCGGCGGTTCTCGGATAGGCTCTAAATGGTCAGGCGGTGATTCGGCTCCAGCAAGGTGAGCGGCAAATCGCCGCGACAGTTTTGTCATCGGAATTGCCTGCCACGAGGATTCGTGGCGCCCCGGACACCCGCTCCGCGCTCCACTGTTCTGGCCTTCGCTTTTCCGAAAAAATGTGATGATCATGTCGCCCCTATTGGTTCCGTACGTGAAGCAGCGCGACACCGATACTTCCCGACTTGCGAAAGGGAACTATGAAAACTCCTGTCGCGCGAGCCCGAGCCGCGTCTTCCCCACCGGGGAGCGCGTAAATTCAATGCATGAGAAGCGGACATCGCATTGAAGCCTCGTTCCGATGGCCTGTCCCGATTACAATGGGCTGCGTCAAGGAGTCCGCGCATGCCCGATTCGCCATGGTCTCTTTCCCGCCGTGAGGTTCTCGCCGCCCTTGCCGCCGCCGGCCTGGCGCCCCTTGTCGCGGCCGCGCCGCTAATGCCCGCGAGCCGTCCGGTTCCCAAAATGATTGACCGGGCGATGAGGTGGGTGCAGCTCGCACTGGTCGAGAAGGATCCCGCGACGTTCGATCCGGACTGGTGGCTCGATCTCTTCCAGCGCGTTCACGCCGATGGCGCGTGCATCTCCGCCGGCGGCATGTGTGCGTTTTATCCGACCGACGTGCCGTTCCATCACCGCAGCGAATGGCTCGGTGATAAGGACACCTTCGGCTACCTCGTACGCGGCTGCCGCAAGCTGAACATGACCGTCATCGCGCGCGTCGACCCGCATTGCATCCGCGACGACGCGGCCAAAGCGCATCCCGAATGGGTGGCTGTCAATGCGAATGGTCAAAAGGCGCGGCACATGGTCATCCCCGACCGCTGGCTCAGTTGCGCGCTGGGGCCATGCAACTTCGAGTTTATGCCGCAGGTGCTCACCGAGATCGTTACGCGCTACGGCGTTGACGCCATCTTCGCCAACCGCTGGGCCGGCCACATCACGTGCTATTGCGATTCGTGCAAGAGCATGTTCAAGCAGGCGACTGGATTGGATGCACCGCGCACATCGCAGGAGCGCGGCTGGGAAGAGTTCCAGCGCTGGCGCGCGAATCGATTATTCGAAGTGTGGGACGTTTGGGACGCCGCGGTCAGCAAGGTGAATCCCGAGGCGTGCTGCCTGATGAACATGGGCGGCGTTCACAGCACTGACATGCCGCGGATCGGCGGGCGGGCCGGCATGGTTGCCGCGGATCGCCAGGGGCGGAATGCTGCCGTCATGCCACCGTGGGCCGCCGGTTGGAACGCAAAGGTGTTCCGCAGCGTGATGGCTGGAAAACCGGTCGCCGGGATCTCCAGCATCGGCAACGACGACGCTCACCGTTGGAAAGATTCAGTGCAGAGCGCTGCAGAGATTCGCCTCTGGCTGCTGGAGTGCATCGCCAACGGCATGCGCCCGTGGGTGGTGAAGTTCTGCGGCACGCTCTATGACCGGCGTTGGGTTCCGCCGGTCGAATCGGTGTATCAATGGCATTTCGAGAACCAACGATTCATGCGCCACACGCGGAACATGGCGCGCGTCGCGCTGCTCTGGTCGCCGCAGACCTCGTCAGCAATCGGCAACGCGAAGACCGAAGCCAGCCAGCTCGGTTTCTATCATGCCCTGGTCGAAGCGCGGATTCCCTTCGAGATGGTCAACGAAAGTTTCCTCGAACCCGAGAACCTCGACCGCTTCAAGCTGCTGATCCTGCCGGGGATCGCGGCGGTGTCCGACGCCCAGTGCGACCAAATCCGCCGGTTCGTCAAGCGCGGCGGCAGCGTCGTGGCCACGTTTGAGACGTCGCTCTTCGACGAAATGGGACGGAAGCGAAAGGATTTCGGCTTAGCAGATCTGTTCGGCGTCGAGGTCGCCGGAAGGACAGAACCGTATATCAAGAACTCCTACATCCATCTGGAGCACGAGACGCGTCATTCCATTCTGCAGGGCTTCGACGACGCGGGCCGAATCATCAACACCATTGGCCGCGTTGACGTGAGGCCGACGGCCAAATTCGCCGCGCCACCCCTGACGCGCGTGCCATCGTATCCCGATCTGCCGATGGAGGACGTTTACCCGCGCCAACCGACGACGGATACGCCGGAAATCTTTCTTCGCGAGTTAGATAGCGGCCGCGTCGCGTATTTCCCGGGCGACATCGACCGTACGTTCTGGGAAGTGCTCGATCCGGACCACGGTCGGCTCTTGGCCAACGCCGTGCGCTGGGCGTTGAACGAGCCGGACGTGGTGAGCGTTACCGGGCCGGGTGTGGTGGATCTTGCAGTGTGGGAGCAGGACGGCTCGATGACCGTACACCTCGTGAACCTCACGAACCCGATGATGATGAAAGGCCCGATCCGCGAGTTGTACGCAGTCGGTCCGCAACAGGTCCGCGTTCGCCTGCCGGCCGGCCGCCGCGCCCGCGAGGTGCGACTGCTGGTCAGCAAGGCCGACCCACGGCCACATGATGCGGGCGGCGTGTTGAGTCTGACGGTGCCGTCAATCCTCGACCATGAGGTGGTGGCGATCATGTATTGAACGGGGCCGCAGCCGCGCTTCGATCGACTTGCGAACAGCGAGACGAGAAAAGCGACCGCATTCTTGGGATTGCCAAGAAACCACCGATTCTTCGGTGCTCCGGCGGACCGCCGCAGATTAGGAATGCCTCAGAATCTTGACTTTGGCAATCTGGCGATGAAACTTTTCGGCAAATTTCGGACGCTGGCGCTGGCGAACGACTCTACGCCGCTGGAATCTGGCAGCCCCTCAATCAATGTCCTGTACGAGGGTGAACTTGGCGCAAAAAGAAACCCGCGCCAAGAATGACGCGGGCGTGTGTTCTTTGACAATTTGAAATCAGCTACGCAGTTCGGCGGCGATGCCAAGTCAAGCCGATCAGGCCGATGCCAACGAAGCCGAGCAGGATGACAATGCTGGAGGGCTCGGGAACGCCGACATCAGACCGCACCTGGACCCCAAAACCGGGGAATGTCGACCCAATCAGCCCGGAGACGTCTTCAAGTAAACCCGTCTCGGGCAGAATAGGCACAGGTGCTGTGGGCGGGATCTTGCTCAAAATGGACGCCAAGTCGGGATTGTTATCCGAGACGAGGGCGATGAATGGGGTATTCGGATTGGCAAGACCACTGACGAGCAAATCGCTCACAACCACGGGTCCGTTCGGGCCGGAAAACGTGACGGGTGGTAGCGCGGTTGGATCGATCGGCTCTCCCGGAGGCTCAGCAAAAATCACGAAAGAAGCCCCGGGGACCCCTGCCGGCGGGATCAAGCCGGCCAACCCGCCCGGCGCCACCAGCCCAGTAAGGGTCGTCGTCGGAGCGAATAACGCTGAGGGCTGAGTTCCAGCGCCAGCCGTTTCTGGGATCACGATGTCGGCGGCCGGAGGGCCGCCTACGGGAGGGGTAACGACAAGTTCGTCACTAGCAATAGGCGCGCCCAGCACGTTACTGTCGTTGGCAAGAAAAGTGAGGCCAGACAATACAACAGTCACACCGAGCATTCGAGCGGAGGATTTTACAGTTGTCTTCACGAGCGGGCTCCTTTGCGAGAAAAACTCTGTTGTGCGGCGATCACCCTAGTAAAAAAAACAGCTACCCAATCCAAGGCGGGTTGAGAATCGCTACCTCTCCACTCTCCCAATAGCCGCGATTGTAACCCCACCTCTCCTCCCGGTCGAGAATTCTTTCGGTTTTTTTCTGGCCAAACCCCAAACTTTGACCGGCCGCTCGACGAGCTGCTCGACGCCGTCGACGTCGAGGCGATCGCTGACCACCGGCTAGCGCGGTTTAGCGGGTATCGGTGACGCGAAAACAATGCGACCGAAAGCGGTAGCGAATGAAAGCGCCTGGTGAACCAACGGCGCCGCGTCGTCGCCCACGTTCGCTTCTCGCGGGCCGTTCTTCCTCCCCTTTTTCCATTGACCAACCCGCCTCCGCCAGCCGCGACACGACGCAACGTGCGCGAAACTGGGGCGGGAACACGGTTGGCGTCTCCTCCGACACGAGAGGCGCCAAAGCGCGTCGGTTTGATCGACCGAAGTTTTTGCCAACGTCGGTCGGGCGGACCGCTGCGCTTTTCCGCTGGGGCGGGCGAGAGTCTGGCTATTCACGTAAATGTCGCAATCGCTTGACACCTGGCGCGTCGTGGAATAGCTTCACCCCTACTGCCCTAACAGGGGAATTCGCCAACAACCACCCAGCGCCGCTACTGAAAAGAAAAGCTGTCTGGATTCTCTTCTCGGCCCTGCCGTAATGCGGCATCGTCGCAATTAGAGATTCCTGGCAGCTTTTCTTTTTTTTGACCAGCAACGACCACGACGACGCAACCTGAGGTCCACGGCAGCGCGTTGCCAAATAAACGGCTACCGATTCAAGACATCACAATTGCTTTCCTGGGTTGCCAGAAGGCCAAAATGGCACGTTGGATTACCGCTTTGTTTTTGGTCGTGATCTGCGCATCGAACGCCGTCGCCCAGCTTGCGACTCCCCAGCAACTGCTCACTTGGGGCCAGACCACGTATCAGTCGACTGTCTCTACCCTGCAAGTTCCGGGCACGGCTCTCTATGCCGAGAATGCGTCCCTTGGAGGCGGACATTCGGGAGGCGACAGCGGATTCTCCTACGTTTGGGACGCGAGCGTGCAAATCCGCGTGCTCGACACGCTGACCCAGATCAACCCCGCAACCGACGCTCCCATATTGCAGAGTTTTTCCACACAGCTCTACGACAAGTACTGGAATGCCTCAACCGGCGGCTATCGTTCGGGAGTCAGCGCCGGCGCCACCGAATTCTACGACGATAACGGACACCTCGCCGTTGCATTGGCCACCGCTTATAACGTCACCGGCAATCCGACCTATCTCAACCAAGCCAAAGCCACCTACAGCTTCGTGCGCCAAGGCATGGATAATGTTGGCGGCGGCGGTATCTACTTCAAGGTTGGTGACTTCAGCTCCAAAGACACGGCTACGACGCTGCAGGGCGCCCATGCCGCGCTGCTGCTCTATCAAGACACAGGCGTGCAATCCTATCTCACTGACGCGACGTCGCTCTATAGCTGGTCATGGAACACGACTCAGCGGAACGATTTGTTCTATGAACGACTCTATTTGACTGGCTCGAAAGCTGGAACTATTGGTGATTATCAACTCATCAACTCCGCCGGCTTTGCACTAGACGACGCCATGTTACTTTTCAAGGCCACCGGCCAAGCGACTTACCTCACCGAAGCCGAGAACATCGCAGCCGCTTCGATCCCGCGTTACTTCAACGCCACGACTGGCGCTATAAACGATGAAGGTTATTGGGACTTCGAGCTAGCCAACGCACTCGACGATCTTTACAAGCTGGATCGTAACAAAACCTGGCTGAATGACGTCAACCGCGCTCTCGATTGGCTAGACGCAAATCGGCAGGACCCCAATGGCCACTACGGCACGCTTTGGGGCCGCGGCGGAACACAAGTCGGCGACCTCAGTTCCTGGGATCTGATCGATCAGGCGGCAGTGACGCAGAGCTACCTCTATGCTTATACATTCGCGGTGCCGGAGCCGTCGTCGATTGTGCTCTGCTGCGTGGGAGTGGTCGGATTATTCGTGGTGGGCAACCGCCGTCGCCAAGCGTAGGCCTCGGTCACGTTTGCGAAGCGCGTAACGGCTGGTTCGGCATCACGCTGACACCGCGCCGCCCCGACCAGCATCCTCCAATACAAGAATCGACCGTTTTATGGTTTCTGAGACGACCCAGAGAGCCGTCGACTCGCCAAGCTCGGAATTCAATGAACAAGATGCGCCAATGCCATTTGGTGCGTACGCACCTGCCGTTCAGACAGGCAATCTTCTTGTTCGCGAAGCAGTTCAGAGAGAAAGACAGGAAGTCACTCTCGCAGAATGAATCGGTATGGAACCCGCGACCAGTCGCCACTGTATTCTACCCCGATGCGCGGAGTCGTCTCTATCCGCTCATCGGGAATGACGATCGAGCGATTCTCGAACCAGAGACCACTCGACTTCTTTGCTGGTTTGCCATTCAATGATTTGTCAATCTGGAGGCGAGCCGTAATCCGGCCGGGGCCGTTAATGTTCGTCGTCCCGCGAATGAGCACGGCCGCTGGATATCCCGGCTCTCCGGTGACGACATTGAGCATCCAGTGCATGCCGTAAATCAAGTAGACGTAGAAGACGCCAGCGGGCCCGAACATTACTTCGGTGCGCGGCGTCCGGCCTTTCGAGGCGTGAGAGGCCAAGTCTTCAGGGCCATCATAGGCTTCGACCTCGGTCAGCGTCGAAGAGATTATGTTGCCATCGGGACTTCGCCTGACCAACGAAGCGCCGATGAGTCCTTTGGCGACCTCGAGTACTGGCCGCTCGAAGAATTTTATGGGCAAAATTCCGGGCATGCCTGAAATGTAACCGATGCCTCGCCGAAATGCAGGGCGGCCACCGCCAGATAGGCAATGAAGTCCCCGGTCGGAATGGTCGCGGAAAAGTATCGCGACATCGCGGTAAGCAATGTGGGATCA
>DASZFO010000319.1 GCA_035939775.1 Pirellulales bacterium
TGCTTTGGCGCGTGAGGTGACAAGATGCTGCTCTACATCGTTCGACATGCCTGGGCCGAAGAGCGCGACGCCGAGCGCTTTCCGAACGACGATCTGCGACCGCTGACGGGCGAGGGGAAGAAGCGGTTCGGCCGAATGATGGAGCGGCTCGTTGCCGGCAGCTTCCGGCCAACGCTGATTGCCACCAGCCCCTTAGTCCGCTGCCGGCAAACGGCGGAACTGATCGTCAAGCACCTATCCGATCCAGCGCAACTTGTGGAATTGGATGTATTGCGACCCGGAGCCGATCTAAAGCAATTAATTGACTGGACGGCCCGTCAAGCGGAGCAGACCATCGCCTGGGTTGGTCACGCTCCGGATGTCAGCGAACTGACCGCCGCGCTCGTCGGCGATGGAACCGCCGCGGTCCATTTTGCCAAAGGGGCGGTGGCCGCGATCCAATTCGCCCGCGACATCGCTCAGGGCAAGGGCGAACTTAATTGGCTGGCGACGGCCAAGAACCTGGGCGTCTAAATCGGCGCGAAAAGCGATTTCAGGCACTAGCCAGTCGTGACGGAATCGAGTACGATTCACGTCCTGCGGTTGATTCCTAGGTACGATTGATTCCTATTTCGTAACTATTCTTACTTTACTGCGGTCTACAGGCTTGCGATGCCGGTTTCCTCGGATCAGATCGACGATCGCATGCGGCGATTCTCCGCGACTTGCATCGGGGCGGGCCTGAAGGTCACGCACCAACGCACCGAGATCTTTCGCGAGTTGGCGGGCAGTGAAGAGCACCCCGACGCCGATTTGATCTTTCGGCGCGTGCGCCTCAGGGTGCCGGCCATCTCGCGCGATACGGTGTATCGCACGCTTGCGGCGCTTGAGAAGCACGGGTTAGTACGCAAGGCCGAAATCCTCGATGACCGCGGGCGATACGACGCGAACACCTCGCGACATCATCACTTTGTTTGCACGGAGTGCGGAGCGGTACGCGATTTCTACAGCAAAGACCTCGACGCGTTGCCGATTCCGAGAGGCGTCAAGTCCCTTGGGTCGATTGAATCCACGCACGTGCAAGTGCGCGGTATCTGCATTATCTGCGCGGCGAAGAAGCCGCGGTCCCTAAAATCCGTCATAGCCAGTCCTTAGCGAAGGAGTCTAAACATGTCCGACAAACGATTGACGACGGCCAACGGCCAGCCCATCGACGACGATCAAAACACGATAACTGCCGGGGCGCGCGGCCCGGCGCTGATGCAGGATGTCCACCTCATGGAAAAGCTCGCGCATTTCAATCGCGAGCGGATTCCCGAGCGCATCGTGCATGCCAAAGCGGCGGGCGCCCACGGTTATTTCGAATGCACGGCCGACCTGGCGAAATACACCCGTGCCGCATTTTTATCGGCGAAGGGAAAAAAGACGGATGTCCTCGCCCGCTTTTCAACCGTCGGCGGCGAAAAAGGCTCGGCCGACGCGGCGCGCGATCCACGCGGCTTCGCGATCAAGTTCTATACGGAGGAGGGCAATTACGACATGACGGGCAACAATACGCCCGTGTTTTTCATACGCGATCCGCTGAAATTCCCCGATTTCATACATACCCAGAAGCGGAATCCGGCGACCAATCTGCCCGATCCCGATATGTTCTGGGACTTTCTTTCGCTCACTCCTGAGTCGATGCACCAAGTGACGATCTTGTTCTCCGACCGTGGTACTCCGCGGACCTATCGCCACATGAACGGCCATAGCAGTCATACATTTAAGTGGTATAACGCGAGCGGGGCCTATTACTGGATCAAATACCACTTCAAGACCGAGCAAGGAATCCAGAATCTGACTCGCGAGGAGTCAGTCCGCATTTCCGGCGAGGATCCAAACCATGCCACGCGCGATCTGTTCGACTCGATCGCCCGCAAGGAATTCCCGGCATGGCGCGTGAGCGTGCAGATCATGCGGCCCGAAGACGCCGCCAAATACCGGTGGAACATCTTCGACGTCACCAAGGTCTGGCCGCACGCCGACTATCCGCTGATCGAGATTGGCCGGATGGTGCTCGATCGCAATCCGAAGAACTACTTCACCGAGGTCGAGCAAGCGGCCTTCGGTCCAGGCACCCTTGTGCCGGGGATCGCGGCTTCACCCGACAAAATGCTTCAGGCGCGGCTGATGTCGTATCACGATGCGCATCTGTATCGGCTCGGCGCGAATTACCAACTCCTTCCGGTCAATGCGCCGCGAGCGAGCGGAATGTCCAACTATCAGCGCGACGGCTTCATGCGGCTGGACGAAAACGGCGGCTCAGGACCGAACTATTGGCCCAATTCCTTCCAAGGCCCGGCCCCCGACAAGACCTTCGCCGAGCCGCCGATTGAGTTGGAGGCAACCGCCGCGCGGCATCCCCAGGAATTGACCGACGACGATTTCTTCCAACCCGGCGAACTCTATCGCCGCGTGATGAACGCGCAGGATCGGGAGCACCTGATCGGCAATATCGTCGGCCACCTGGGCGGCGCTCAGCAGCGGATTCAGTATCGGCAGACGGCGCTGTTCTTCAAGACCGATGCGGATTATGGCCGGCGAGTGGCCGCCGGTCTCGGTCTCGATGAGAAGCAAGTTGAGCGATTGGCTTCGATGTCGCAGGAAGAACGCGTCATCGCGACCTCGCGCTAGCGTGGCCCTGCGCCAAGGCGGGAAAGTGGGCCGAAAAACGGCTCGAACCGATGCTTTACATTGGTTCGAGCGACTTCTTCGACCGAGGCGGACCTGCTCGCGGGTCCCGCCCCTTTCGCGGCGCCGGAATTGTTTCGGCGGCGATTTGCCCCTATAATCGGGGTCCCATCGCTCGAACTTGTTGCCCGAACATCCTCCCGCACCGCATGGCTACTGCCGCCGAAATAATTAAACTCGAACACGCGCAACCGCCATTTTTTGTCGGCATCGACGTGGGGGGGACGAATATCAAGGTCGGCCTGGTCGATGACTTGGGCCGCACGTTGAGCCATCTCTCGATCCCGACGCGGGTCGAGCGCGGCGCGGAGGATGGCGCCGAGCGGATGGGGCAAGCGGTCAAGCAAGTCGTCGACACGGCCCAACTTTCGAAGCACGATATCGCCCGCGTCGGCCTCGGAACTCCCGGCACGATGGACATTCCGGCCGGCATGTTGCTCGAGCCGGTCAATCTGAAGGCCTGGCGGAATTTCCCGATCCGTGATCGGGTGGCGCATCACGTCGGGCTTCCCGTCACCTATGCCAATGACGCCAAGGCCGCCACCTATGGCGAGTTTTGGGTCGGTTCCGGACGGAATTTGCACAGTATGGTGCTCTTCACGCTGGGCACCGGAATCGGAGGCGGAATCATCATCGGCGACCTGTTGATCGTGGGCGAACATAGCCACGGGGCAGAGTGCGGACATATCGTTATCGATTATTGCGACGATGCCCGGATGTGCGGCTGTGGTCACCGGGGGCATCTCGAGGCTTATGCCAGCGCCACTGCCGTCATCAAGCGGTCGCACGAAGCGCTTGCCGCCGGACGGAATAGTTCCCTGAGCGGCAGGTTGGAGGCGGGGGCCGAGCTGACGCCGTTGTTGATCGCTACCGAGGCAGAAGCCGGCGATGCTCTGTCGCTAGAGATCGTGCTCGATACGGCCCGTTATCTGGGGATCGGCGCCGTTTCGATGATGCACGCGATCGATCCGGACGCGATCGTGCTGGGGGGGGCAATGACGTTTGGCGGCCACGGCACGGAACTGGGCCGCCGGTTCCTGGCTGCCGTAAAGGAAGAGGTTCAGCGGCGAGCATTGCCGATCCCAGCCGCCAAAACGTCGATCGATTTCGCGTCGCTCGGCGGAGATGCCGGTTATATCGGCGTTGCCGGCCTGGCACGGCTGGATTATCGGCGGCAATGAGCTGCAGCGCAGTTGCATGTGCCGCGGCCCAGACTCCCAGCCGCGCCCATAGAATGGATTGGACGGCGCGCCGGAGGCTCGCGGCGCAAGCGGCGCGGCGAAATGGTTTCTCGTGGTTCGTAATCTGTGCTTTGCACTTGTCACTCGTGATCCATGATTGATTGCCAGCATATTCGCAATTTCTCGATTATCGCCCACATCGACCACGGGAAGAGCACGCTCGCCGATCGGTTGCTGGAGATCACTGGCACCGTGGATAAACGCGACCTCCGCGACCAGACTTTGGACGATATGGACTTGGAGCGCTCCCGCGGGATCACGATCAAGGCCCGAGCCGTCGCCATGCGCTATCAATACCGCGGCGCGGAATACGAGCTGAATCTGATCGATACTCCGGGGCACGTCGATTTTCATTACGAAGTTTCGCGCAGCCTGGCATGTTGCGAGGGAGCGGTGCTGCTGGTCGACGCGTTTCAAGGAGTCGAGGCCCAGACGGTCGCCAATGCCTACGCGGCGATGGAGCACAATCTCGCGATCGTTCCCGTGCTGAACAAAGTCGATCTTAAACACGCACGGCCCGAAGAGGTGATGGAGGAAATGGAGTCGAGCCTGGGGATCGATCCGGCCGAGGTGCTGCCCTGCAGCGGCAAGACAGGCGTCGGCGTCGATAAGCTGCTCGAAGCGATCGTCGAGCGAATCCCGGCCCCAGGCGGCGATCCAGACGCTCCTTTGCAAGCGATGGTCTTCGACTCGCATTATGACGAATTCCGCGGAGCGATCACGTATGTGCGGGTGATCAACGGCACGTTCAAGAAGGGGCAGAAGATTCGCTTTCTAAAGACGGGCAGTGCCTACGAATTGCTCGAAGTGGGCCAGTTTGTGCCGCAACGTCGCGCGTGCAGCCAGCTCCAGGCCGGGCAGGTCGGTTACTTGATCTGCAACATCAAGTCGGCCATCGACGTGCACATCGGCGACACGGTGACGACCTCTGGGGACGACGCTGCCCCCGCGCTGCCAGGCTATCGCCCGCCGCAGCGAATGGTCTATTGCGGGCTCTATCCGTCCGACGGGCAGAACTTCGAGGAGCTGCGCGACGCGCTCACCAAGCTCAGCATCAATGACCCCAGTTTCGAGTTTGAGCCGGAAACGAGCGACGCCTTGGGTTTCGGCTTTCGCTGCGGCTTCCTTGGCCTATTGCACATGGAGATCATCCAACAGCGGCTTGAAGGGGAGTCGAATCTCGATTTGGTGCAGACCGCTCCGAACGTGACTTACCAAATCCTCACAACCACCGGCGAGCTGCTCGAAATCCATAATCCACAGCAAGTGCCCGACGCGGGCCTGATCGACGAATTCCGGCAGCCGATCGTGCGGGTGAATTTCGTGCTGCCCACCGACGTGATCGGCCCGGTGATGCAGCTTTGCACCGATCGCCGCGGCGTCTATGTGAAGACCGAATACTTATCGCCGACGCGGGCGATTCTCACCTTCGACCTGCCCCTGGCGGAGGTGATCTACGACATGCACGACAAGCTCAAGAGCGTCACCCGCGGCTACGGCACGATGGACTACGAGTTGGTCGGTTATTTCCCGGCGGAATTAGTGCGGCTCGATATTCTAGTTGGGGGCAAGCGAGTCGATGCCCTCTCGATCATCTGCGACCGCCGCGACGCCGAGCGCCGCGGCCGGGCGGTCGTCAAGAAGCTGCGCACCGAGATCGATCGGCACATGTTCGAGATTGCCCTGCAAGCGGCAATCGGCAGCCGCGTGGTGGCCCGAGAAACGATCTCCGCGATGCGTAAGAATGTCACGGCCAAATGCTACGGCGGCGACATCACGCGCAAGCGCAAGCTATGGGCCAAACAGCGCGAAGGGAAAAAACGGATGAAGTCGATCGGCTCGGTCGACATCCCGCAGAAGGCATTTCTAGCGGTGCTTGAGTCGGGTAGCGATTGACGGCATTTAGTAGTTCTCGAATCGCATTTCAACATGGCCGCTGGCGGTCTTGCCCGGCTCGACGATTTGGAGGTGGCTTTCATTCTTGAAACCCTTGGCGAACAGATTGTGGGCGTCCGTCGAGCAGGTCTGATTTTCGACGCAAAAAAAAGGCTGGTCTTTCGGCGTGTATAGCACGAGGTGAGTGAAATCGTCGCTTGCGTTGAGCGTGATCCTCAGCCGCGGTTGGCGAAAGTCGATCACCGCCGGCTTGGACGACTGCATACCGAAATAAACGTCGTCGCTCAAGAAGCCCTCGAGCGATTTCGGCCGCCGGGCGTCCCAGTTCGAGCCGGTCAGATCAAGCAGCTTGCCCGTCGGCAGCAGCTTCTCCGATTCCATCAGGTTCGTCGCCGGAATCGTGATATACGTTTCGCTCCTCGGCCCTTGATAGAGAAAGTAGGGATGGAGCGCGAATCCTAACGGGATCGGCTTGTCCCCCTTGCTGTTGTCGACGGTGTAGGTCCAACGGACGCCGTTGTCCAGCGCCTCGACGGCCAGCGAAAGCGTGTGGGCGTTCGGAAATAACTTGTAGAGGTCGCTACCAGGCTCGAAGCGGAACTTGAGAGGGACCTTCACCGAAATATGCCCGTCA
>DASZFO010000320.1 GCA_035939775.1 Pirellulales bacterium
CCGCTCATCGGGTCGGTAAACCGCATTATCAAGAACTTCCGATCGGGATAGGCGACCACCAATACCTTAATTTGATTATCTTTCATATACCTCACGAGAATGTTCACTGGGGACAACCGGGGCGCCGGAAGCCGGTACCACGGTCGCCAAGGAAAATGGTTTCTGAAGAGCCGCCTTATTCGGCGGGCGCTGCGCTCAGAAGAAAGCGGATTATTTCGCGGCCGGTGACATAGCGGCGCTTGCCGCATCCCAACAACCTCAGGCCGCGTCGCTTCGCCGCGCGCAGCGCGGAATCGGTCCAGCGCATGCGGCGCTTGGCTTCCTCAAGCGTGTAGACTTCCAATTCGGAAATGACCTCCGGAGCCGTGGCTCCGCGCCGCGTCGACGCGATGTCCTTATCGTGATTTGTCGAAGTGTCCCTCATGGACCTGACTCCCAGCGGGTTTTGAATCTCGCGTGGACTCGTGCTCGAGTCCCTCTGCCAACCCTGGGAAATCCGGTGAATTCATGGCGGTCGGTTTGCTAGCCTCCGCGCACTGCTTTGAGCAACGACGACGAGATCCCGTCGGGATTAGTTAGTCGAAGATTCGCCAGACGAGCGTTTCATTTCCGGTGTCCGCCAATTTGTTTAGGCGGATTGACAAACCCCGGCTTGAACTGACTTCAGAATCGCGAAAAGAAGATCTCGAAAAGACGATTTGAATGGTGCTGCCATTTCAGCTACGATCGAGAAATGCAGGACGGATTCCTGCTCCCATCAATCCGCGTTCCGTCGCAAGGAGGCACTCATGGATCGCCCTCGTACTGCAAATTCTTCGGAGTACGGCTTTATCTGCATCGAAGATCTCGGCCCTGAGAGATTAGGACCCCGAGATGGTCGTACGTCGGACGGGTTCGTAGACGTTGATCGTCGCCGGTATTCATGGAAGCCGCCGCTGGACATGCAGTGCCGATTCCCCAGCTGCTTTGCTATCAACGTCGATTGCCTGGTCAGATCGGACGGAATGAGATCGTTCGCGCCCGTCGGCGGATATGAGTCTTTCATCCACCCAGCTTTTATGGCCGGACTCGAAATCCTCACGGGTATTGGACGCCTTGATTCTTGGGGACATCACACTTACTGTGGGATGAAGTTAATCTTCGACGCGGTTCGGGAGATGCGAGAACACTTCAATCGTTCATTTAACTTCGTGCGCGATCTCTATATTCGCCTTCCCGGTCGTGAAAGCCGCGATGAGCGGAACGTGTTGCCGAGCGATCTTGGCAGGACGGCGGACGGCAGAGGCCGAAAATGGTCGATCCAGCAACTGCTTAAGCGCGGTGAGGAAGCTGCAACAGCGATCGGGATCACAAGACCCACAACGCGACAATGCATCAGCTACGGGTTACTCGCAGGGGCGCAGCTCAATCCGCTCGAGATTTCCGGCAAGGATCTGCAGTTGCTCGTCCGAATGGCTCTTTACGATCTGCCACAAGGAGAAAGCCCTCCACGGGAAATGGTCGATCAGGTGAGCGATCGGATCCTAGTCGCAGTGCAACGCCATTGGCACGATGGCCCCGCTAAGTTCCAAAAATGGTTTGCCGGACCGCATAATAACTTCCTCAAGACAATCGCCGAGCAGCCAAACAGCCCCGGGGGAAACCTTCCACGCGAGGCTGTCCGTCGAGTCTTCCTCGACCTCGGAATTGAGGCTTATGTTTATGTTGCCGGTTGCGTAGAGGCGTTCGCAAAGTGGTTCCAGAAGGCACTCCCGGAGAAACTCACTCGTGCGGAACTGCAGCAATTTGAGCAAGTTTTTATGCGGCAGCATTATCTCGGCGGCCTACCGCTGGTGTTGGTCATGGAGCGGAGCGAGATAATCCGCGACTCCATTGTGAACATCTGGGAGAATCCAGGTGACCGACAGGCAACGCGAGTCCTGCATCGGCAATTGTATTTTTACACGGAGATGATCGCGAATCGGCGAGCGGCTGATCGGCGATTCAAGCCCAAGGGATCAGCTAAAGGCTCCGCTCAAAAATATGTCAAACAGCTTCCCTACGAGGTTAAACAGATTGCCTCGTCGCGCAATGATGAATTCGATCTCAGCCGAATCATCCAGCATATTCGCATTCAGCGCGGTTTACCGGCGCACTGTGATTGCTGCCCCCTGACAGTCAACCAGGTCAAGAGCACCCGCCGCCGAGCAGAATTTCAGTGCACCTGCAATTGCGGTAGGTTCGACGAAACGTTGGTGCTCACCGAAGACGACATCCTCGGGGCTGCTTGCGCTTTGGGAATTGTTTGAATAATCGTCTTTTGGATTTAGCCGACGATATCTTTAGCGCCGAGTTGCACAGCGCAATCCTCGCGGCGTAATGCGCGATCTTGGTCTCTTGGCGGCGCGTGGCTTCGAGCGTCGCCGTCGGGGTCCGAGGTGGGCTTTGCCTTCCTGGTTTTCGCCTGTTGCTCAAGCCAGTCGCGCAGGCGCTGTAGGCGATCAATCGCCTGATCCAACTGGGGCAAGAGACTGATAGCCATTTCCGATTCCAAGAAGGCTGCCTCGTCAATGAGTGCTTCTGCTCGCCGGCCGACGTTCATCGCAAATCGGCCAAGCGTCCGCTCCTCCGGCGACAGTCCGGCTTTCTTGCGGGGACTGGTGGCAATGCGGCGTTTTCGTTGCCGGTACGCATCTTCCACGGAGATTGCCTGAACTGCCTGCTCATTATCAAATGCGCCAAAAATAGCGCGAGCCCTTGCGGCTCTCGTTTTGTCGATCCGCCAGAAACCCAAAAACTTCGTCCACTGGCCATGGCCGAAGTTCTTCTTGGCGAGGCATAGCGCTTTGCCCAGTCGCCAATATGTCGGCGTCAGGAGCTTTTCGCCGTCAATGATCTGCTGGTGCTGGACTTGAGCATAGCAACCCAATTGATCTGGATCCCATTCGTTCGTCGGCTCACCGTCAGGCAAAGGTTGCAGGCCGAAACTTTTGTCATCGAATAAGACGCTTTCCATCATTGAACTCCATCGAGTCAAAGTGAACGACAGTCGCGAAATCCGCGGCCTTCACTGACCCTGGGAATTCCGGCGGATTCTTTGGCCGATCACCTCCAGTTCACGGACCTCAAATAGCTAGTTGCCGCGGCATTAAATTATGCCACCATTCTTATGGCAATTAAGATGATGGCAGCCATCATTTGTAATGTCGAGCGTCGAAAGGTGTTGCCGCCAAGACGGACGATGGTATGATGCTCAGGAAGCGGCGCGGAGATTGATCTGCAGCATCGCATGCCCGCCCCATTGCGAATGCTGAGGAAAGGCCTGAGACTCCTCCCGCTGAATCTGAATCAGACGGTTGATCTGTTACCTGAATTGTTACTTTTTTATGGCATCATCCGTCTTTTACCGATCAGAGTGCATCGCGCAATCCTCGGGAAAAACGGCCAATTTGATGGTAACGGAAGGTCAACCGAAGAGAAAAAACGGACTCTTAATCAGAGGGTTGATGGTTCGAGTCCATCAGGGGGCACTCCGATTTTCGGACCGGATTTAGAATAGCCAATTCGCACCCCTAGCTCAATTGGATAGAGCATCGGTCTACGGAACCGAAGGTTACTGGTTCGAGCCCAGTGGGGTGTAATGAATCATTCGCCCCGACGCGGCAACCCGATGATGGAGTTGGCAGCGCCGGCGGGTCAGGCCCGGCAGGCCAGAGCTACTTGCTCTCGAGCACCAACACCCAATCTTCCGTTCCAGCCGGCGGTGTAGGCGACGCCCATGCACCACCGGTATCCGCTACTACCTCCCCCAGATCCGTTTCTTTCCCGCTTACGGGGTTGAACAACCGCGCCCGGTATCGGACATTTGCCTCCAACTCCGTCACTCGAACCGGCACGGCTTGCGTTACGTAGACGACGCGCACTTTCCCACGAATTCCCGATGCGAAGACGGCCAACGACGGCTCCGTACTGAGCACACCCCAGGGCGGCCGTCCATATTTCGCCACGACTCTTGCCGTCGTCCAATCGCGGTCGTTGAACGCGACCGTCTGCCATCCCTTCGCCTCCTGCTGGGCGCATCGCCAATTGGCATCGGATCGAACTTCCATCGGTTTCCCGTCGCCGAACGTGATTTGCAAGCAACACAAAAGCCCCGCCGGGTTCTTTGGCACCGGCGCCGCGACATTTTCTCCGGCAACGGCCAGCACATTGTCGCCCGATTTCACCAGCGATGTCACGTCGTACCGCTGCGGCGTGTCCCATCCGTGGTGCGATCCGACGCGGACCCCGTTGAGATACGTTGTGAATCGGTCGTCCACGGAGACATGCAGCATTGCTCGAACGATCCGTTGCCCGTCTGGTGCGGCAAATACTCTGCGGAAGAACCGCCGTTCGGCCGGAGCGTCGACAGCGGGATCGCCTTCGGGATACCAAATCCAGGCGCCCCAAGTGAACGATCCCTCCAGTGGTTCGATTGGTGACGGCGCTACCCACGCCGGGTGCGGCTCGAACCGCCACCAGTCGAAGCGTTCGAGCAGCTTCCGTGCCAGCCCGGTCTGACGCGAGCCTGGCAACGCCATTGCTTCGTCCCACGGGGTGGTTCCATAATCTCCCCCGTGCGGCGAAGCTCCAAATGATTGCTCGCGGCGATTTACCTGCCAGATTCCGTTGGCCCCATAGGTGTGTCCAGCAGTGCCCGAGAGCAGGCAACTCCAGACCATGAACCTCTCCAGCGGCGCCGGACAGGTTCCCAAAATCCCCTCGTAACAAACCTCGGCATTGACGGTTGGCATGGTCGGTTGGGCAGCTCGCGACGCTTTCACCATCGCCAACGTGGGCTTGATACTCGCCCGGTCGCCATGGCCAGTTTGCAGCATTTCGAAGTCGAGCACGGTCGGGTCTTCAACGGCTTTGCGCGACATGTCGCTGGGATGAATCGAGATCGGATGATGGTAGGGGTCGACGCTGCGAAGGTACGCCGCCACCTCGGTCCAACCCTTCATCTGAAACGCCGAATCCTCCGCCTTCTTCGAGGAGAGGTAATAAGGCATCGTCGCCTCACCGGCCACGCACCAAATGACGGGGCGAGCCCCGTAGCGCGCCACAAGATATCGCCAATGTTTCTTCATCCGCTCCACGCCCAGCCACGGCAGGTGACATCCCCAAGCGCCGACGATGCAGGGCGCGATGCCGCTTTCGGCCAGGTGCGCGATCCGCGGGTCCGCGGCGTCGAAGTAGGCCGGATTGATCCGGGCGTAATCGCGTTGCCAGGGGAATCCTGCTTCGTTGGCGCCGCGCTCGTCGAAAGCGGGCATGTCCGGATACAGTCCGGCCACAATCTGCACGACGTTGAAGCCCTTCTCGATCCGGTCGGCCGTCAGCGATTCGAACTCCTCCGGCCACTTGAGCCGCTTGCAGAGCCCCATCCACCACGTATCACCAAGCCAGAGAAACGGCGTTCCATCGGCATGCTCGAAGTGTTTCCGGTCCGACGCCACGCGCACCGGGCCATGGCGATAGAACGGATTATTCCCGTCGTATTTCCCGACGCGGATGATGCCGCGTGCGCCGTGAAGGTCGGGGTTGGCGGCGTCGGAACATTGTGTCCGATAGCGATAGTCACCAGGCCGCGCGGCGCTGTAGCGGATCCGCCAGGTCTGCCCATCGGCCCAAAACGCCGGCACGACTTGGGTGCTGCCTTCGGACGCCGTAACTAGCGCATCGACCGTCACGTCGTTGAACGGGTCGGCGTACTGCTTCCGCGATGTGAACGAGATTTCACAGGCGCGGTTGGCCGTCCCCTCGGTCACCTTGTCTCCGTCGGCGCGGGCCACACCCGACGTCGCTATAACGATCGCCGTAAGAATGTATGTCCGCGATAGCATAGGGCCATTGAAGCTTTTTCACATCGTTGATCGCCGCCCTCTAAATCTTGGGCCGCGTCTCGATCGCCCGGCGGAGCGTAGCGAGCACTTGCTCGCGCTCCTCGCCGACGAGCGGCAGCCGCGGCTCGCGGACCCATTCGGCCCCCAGCCCCGTTTCTTGCACCGCGAGCTTGATGTACTGGACGAACTTCACGTGCGTGTCGAGCTTCAAGAGCGGATAGAACCAGCGGTGCATCGCCCGAGCTTCGTCCCAGCGGCCGCGGCGCGTCAGCTCCCAGAAATGCTGATTTTCGCGTGGAAAGGCAATGCCCGCTCCCGCGACCCAGCCGTCGATCCCCAAAGTGGCCGATTCAAGAATCAAGTCATCCACCCCGCTGAACAACGAGAATCGGTCTCCCAAGAGGATGCGAATCTCCGTGATCCGCCGCGTGTTGGCCGAACTTTCCTTCACCGCGACGAAGTTCTCGATGTCGGCCAACTCGGAGAGCTGAGCGGGCGTGATATCGACCGGGTAACCGATCGGATTGTTGTACAGCATCCACGGAAGCGCAGTGGCAGCCGCGACCCCGCGGAAATGATTTAGAGCTTCGCGGCCATCCGCGCGATACACCATCGCCGGCATCACCATGAATCCGCTCGCGCCGAGCGCCTCGCAATCGCGCACATATTGGCAGGCTGCGGCGGTGCTCATCTCCGCCACGCCGCTGAGCACCGGCACTCGCCCATTGGCCGCGCGAACGGCCATCTCGACCACGCGCCGCTTCTCGTCGGCGGTCAGCGTTTGATTCTCCCCGAGCGATCCGCACATGATCAGCCCGCTGACGCAGGATTCCAGTAGCACCTCGATGTGTCGCGCGGTCGCCGGCAGGTCGAGCGATTGATCCTGCTTGAACTGCGTCGTGACGGCGGGGAAAACGCCTTGCCATTTAGGATGCGTCATAGTACGTATGAAAAACCCCGCCGGCCATGAAAGAGATGGTCAGCGGGGCCACATTGCCATGGCGGCGGCCTCGACGCTCGCCGCCGGACAGAAGAATTCAACGATCAGCAGAGACGACGGGCCTTGCGCCGCAACGCCGCGAGCAGAGCAAAGCCGCTTCCCAAAGCCATGAGCAACAAACTCGAAGGCTCGGGCACCGACGACGAGCCGACGCCGCCATTGCTTCCACCCAATGATGATCCGCTGCCGGCCGACGAACCGTCGGAGGCAAGCGAACTCGGCGCGCTGGTCGTGCCGGCGGCGAACGGGCCGCTCGGAGCGAGCGATCCAGCCAGGGCAAATCCGCTCGCCAGCGGATTGCCGCTGGCATCCGAGGCAGCGATCGTTACCAGCGCGGCGCTGGTCGCAGTGCCGCCGATGACCAAACTCTTCTGAACAATGTGGTCCGCGGTCAGGTCACTGCCGGCGTTAACTGTCGTGACACCGGTTGGACCATCGATCGCACCGACCTGTTGGTGTGTGCCGCTCACCAAGACATTTCCGCTGTTGACCACGTGCACGCGCAATGCGGCGGTGGTTGGAGGTGACGAATCCGGCGAAGACAAATCCGAGAAGGAGCCGGCCAGTTCTAAAGTCGTACCCGCCGTCACCGTGGCTCTGCTTCCAGCGCCGATGGTGGCCGCGCCAGTGCCGTTTGCGAACCGCAGCGTGCCGCCGCTTACGAGGATTGAACTTCCGCCGTCCAACGTCGACGCTCCCTGGACCACCAGCGTGCCCGCGTTGGCTTTCGTGATCACGCGAGCGGTGCCTCCCGTGCTGAGCGAAGCGAGCACGGCCGTACCCGTGCCCATGCCGTTGTTGGAAACGTCGAACGTCGGGTTGCCGTTGAGCGTTGCGTTGCCGAGATTCAAAGTATATGGCTGGTCCATTCCCGAGCTACCGCCGGTGACAAACAACGTGTGGCTGTCAATCGTCAACGGGCCCGTGATGCCGCCGGCACTGCCGCCGGTCACATCGACCGTCGAGTTGCCGGTGATCGTCAGAGCATTGGCCAAGGTGGCCGATGAGCCGCCGGGAGTGGCGTCGACAAATTCAATCCCATGCAGTCCAACGTTCGACGGGCTGCTGGGGTCGTGAAGCAAGACAAAGTCGATTGCCCCACCGGAACCACCGGCGCTCGTGTTGACTGCCGGATAGAAGAAATAGTTCGAGTTGGCCAACGCGGGCGACGTAGCGTCCAAGGTCGTCGCGGTCGTTCCAAAGGCCGTAGCCTGGATGAAGCCGGGAAATGCAGCATTCGCGTCGTTCGCGTCGTTGGTTATGCCGAAATATGGCTTATCGGCTGAACCGGGTTGTCCGGCCCCAATTTGCTTCAGATATCCGCCTCCAACACCGCCGTCTTGGAAGTCCCCGAAATACACATAAACATCCGTCTTGGCGTAGGGGAGACCGGCGATGCTGAAGGTCGTGGCGGCAGCGGGGGCGGCGTTACCGAATCCGGGCGCCGTCGAGGCCACCGTCGTGTCCAAATACCCGTTCATCAGGGCCGTATTGCCGTGCTCCAAGGCTGCGGTCTGCGTGATCGACCAGCCGTTTGCGGGCGTATGGTAAGCAATCGTCGCCGCAGTGGGGACCCCCAGATTATCGGAGACCACGTTAGCATTCGGAGTCTGAATGCCGGTGTTGGGGTTGCCACCGTTAAAGTTGGCAAGAACTTGGGTACCGGTGATGGGACCACTGCCGGCGCCACCGGCGCCGCCACCGTTGGCATTGTTCCAATTCGCCATCGAGAACACTCCCGCCGATTCCCCGACCGGCACGCTGCCGGCCCCGACAGCCCCGGCGTTGAAGCCGATGTTCCCAATAATATTGACCCCGATAGCCGACTTCGGAAGCAGACCCAACTGCAATTTGCCGCCGGTCATCCCGACCGTATTGGTGCCAAGAGCTTTATTGTTCGTGACCACCGTCAGGCCGTTGCTGATCGCGGTGCCGCCCGAATACGTTCCGGGAGTGCCGACGGCCAACGTGCCGGCCCCGATCATGCTCAGGGATTGCGATCCGCCGGTCTCGCCGATCTTCGCCAATGTCAAGGTGGTATTAGCGGCCGGGTTGACCGTGGATGGGGCGGTTAGCGTTGTCGTGCCGAGAGTCAGGCTCGAACCGGCGACACCTGTCAGGTTGAGTTGGGCGCCGACTCGCGCAGTTCCCATCGTTGCCGCCGACGGATTCGCCCCGTCGGTCACGTTCACGGTCGAATTGCCGGCCACGGTCAAGCCGGCCCGATACGACTGGACGCCAGTGGTGTTGCCAGCCAAGTTCAGAGTCGATCCGCTATTCAAAGTGACCGCTCCCGTGCCAAGCGGATCTGCGGCTCCCGTGGCCCAAGGACCGGCGGTGACCGTCACGTTGGCGCTGACTTGCAACCCGCCGCTCCACGAGTTGGTGTTGTTGGTGAGCGTGAGCCCGCCAGGGCCGGTTGCCGCGACCACGCCGGGCCCGGTGATCTGGCTACTGCTGAAGGTAATGCCGGGACCTGCCGGTGGATCAAACGCCAGTGTGCCACCGGCGGAGACGTTCGTAGTCCCGGTATACGTGGGGGCTTGGCTCATACTCAGTGTGCCGGTGCCGATCTTGTTAATGCCACTGCCGACGCCCAACTCGCTCAGTACCCCGTCGTATTGCGTGCTTTGGTTATTGTTGCCGATGTTCAGCGTGATGGGTCCAACATTACTGTCCTGAAGCGCCAAGCTAGCCGGACCCTTCAACCCGCCGAGCGTGAATGGCGTGAGACCCACTGCAAACTGCACGCTGTTGGCAACCGTCATGTTCAATGTGCTGTTCTGTAAAGCCGCGGCGTTGCCGAGAGTGAGAAGTCCCCCGCCGGTCACATTCGTATCACCGCTAAACGTATTGGCGTTCAACAGCGTCAGGCTGCCTACGGGTCCGCTGCTGCTCAGGGTGAGGCCAAGGGACATCGAGCCAGCGCCATCCGCCAGGACGCCGGCGTACGAATTCAGGACTATGGAGTTGACGGTGAGCGTCGCGGCCGACGACGCGGAACCGTTGACGACCGTTCCATTTGCGCTCGTGGAGTTCAAGCTGCTGACCGTGACGGAGATGCCGTTCAGAGCCAACGTGCCGGTGCTCAGCGGAGTGAAGGTCACCGAGTTCCACAAGTTGGCGGCGGAATTGAGCGCTCCCGCATTACCCACGCGCAGCGTGCCAGCATCGATGACGACCCCGCCTGTAAATGTATTATTGCCGCCCAACGCCCAAGTTCCGGCGCCGGTCTTGAATAAGCTCAGCGTACCTCCGGCAGATCCATCTCCGACGACGCCACCCAACGTGTTCGCGCCGGCGTTGGCTCCCGCCAGCGTCAACGTGGTGTTGTTTTTCGGTCCGGGATTGGTGCTGACGCCAGTGATCCCGCCGCCGATATTCAACAGGTTCGTGGCGGAGTTGCTGGCGATCGTGTAGTTCCCGTTATCTCCTTCCAGGACGAGCGGGGCGTTGACATTTTGGTCGTTCGCGACCGCCGAGGTGGTCTGGATCGTCCCGCCGTTGCTCAACCGCAACGCATTGCCTCCGGTGCTGCCGACGGTGTAGGCCGATGCCGTGGACTCGAACGTAATGCTGCGCACGTTTTGAGTCGCACTATCGACAACCACGGAGGTCCGACTGCTGACGGCGTTGAAGTCCGCCGTGTCGGGGCTGTCGGTCGCGGCAGTTGAACCGGGAACGATGAGGCCAGTCCAGTTCGCCGCGTCAGACCAGTTGCTTGTCAAGAGCGAGCCCCCCGTCCAACTCTTCGCGGCAACGATCTGCAGATTAATCGCCGTTCCCGTGCTGGTGAAAATGTATGTGTCGCCGGGCAACGCCGAATTGCCGGGCGAGAAGGACGTGGTCGTGAAGTTTGCGACGCTGGCAGCCGTTATCAACTTGTAGTTGCCAGGACCGATGCTCCCCAGCCCGCCGGCGCCTGCGTTGTCGGCCAGGTTCACCTTGACGATCCCGCCGGACGTTGGGAGCGTCAACGCACCAGCGTCCGCGATCAGATCGCCATTTGGTGCAGAGCCGAGCGTGAAAGCGAGCGTGCCGCTGTTAAGGATCGCCAGGGAGTTGGCATTCGCGATATTGATGTCCCCCGCGCCAAAGGTCCCTAACGGGCCAACCGTCACGGCGCCGGCGTTGGCGCCATTTTGGGCGACGAGGGTGCTCGGGCCTTGCGCCGTCGCCGGACCAACGGTCACGGACGAACTCGCGGCGATCGAGGCGCCGTTCAACGATAGGGTGCCGTTGAGGACCTGCGTGGGTCCCGTGTAAGTCTGAACGGCGGTGAGGTGGAACGTGGCAGTGCCGACCTTCGACAGCCCGCTCGCCGTGGCGCCGCCCGTGTCGCTCAACACACCGGTGTAGGTGGAGTTTTGGTTATTCGCTCCGACCGAGAGCGTAATGCCCATGCCGGCGCTGTCCGGGAGCGCGAGCTTAGCGGCGCCCGTGAGCCCACCCAAGGTGAACGACCCAACGCCCACATTGAACTTGACCATGGGGGACGTGGCAGTCGGGCCGCTGTCGATCGACATGTTCAGAGTGCTTTGGCCGAGCGCCAGCGTACTGCCTAATATCAAAAGGCCGTTGGTGGGAGTGGTGTTGGGAGAAATGATGCTGGCCGTGACATCGGTTTCGCCATTGTAGGTGTTGGATCCGGAGAGGATCAGGCTGCCCGGAGTGGCGTTGCTGTCGGAAAGCGTGAGTCCGCCGTCCAGGGCCGCCCCTAGTGCGGGATCATGGCTCAGATTCTGCGAGATATTGACATTTGCGAAGCCGTTGGTGTCGATGATCGCCCCGGTCCCCGGAGTGTTCGCTGTTCCCGTAATCCTGGCCGCGGTCAGGGCCCGAACGATTCGTCCACTGGCAAGATTGGGATTCCCAGGTCCCATAAAAAACGGCAATAGATCCCCCGCTACCGTCGGGGTCCCTGGACCACGGGAAACTCTCAGTAGGCCGCCGTTAAAATCAAACACGGAGGTCCCGCCAGCGGTGATTTTCAAGATTTGGGGCGTTAGAAGAATACCGCCGTTCAGATTGTACGTCCCAGTACCCTGGATCACGACGCCGTTCTGATTTCCACCACTCAAATCGACGAAGCCGCCGTTCTGATTGAAGGCGGCCGTGCCGCCGCCGGTGGCAAGGACAATACTATCGTTAGCATTGCTCAAGCTACCGAGGCTACCCGTGCCGGTGACTTGCAAAAGGACTTTGTTCGCTCCAGAACTTGGCCCGCTAATCGTGTAGGTGGCTGGGCCCGAACTGGAACCGACGATGACGTCGTCTCCCACGATGGCCTGGCTCCCATTGCCGCTGCCGTTGTCCTGAACGAACGTTCCCGAGCCGGAATTATTGGCAATCGCGATGCGCGGTCCAAAATACTGACCGCCGTGCAGGTTGTAGGTGCCGGCGTTAGCCCCATTGCCTACGACGGCACCCCAGCCGGCGTTGACGGCAAAAGTCGCGGTGCCGCCGTTCTGCGTAAACACGGCGGGTCCAGCGGCGGCGGTGGCGCCGTGGCCGATCCACGCTTCACCGTTGCTAATGTAGGTGGTATTGGTCCCCATCGTGAAGGTGCCGCCGGTGGAGGTCCCGTCGGCCATAATCAACTGTGCGCTGTTCGTTGAGCCAACCGTCAGACTCGATGGATTAGCGGCAGTTCCCGACAATGTGTAACTGCCGGTGCCGCCGCCCGCGCCACCTATGGTTAAGGCATTGTCGACCGTAACAAACCCACCCGACTGATTGAAGCCGCCGGTAGCGCCAGCGGCGTTGGCGAGAATGACGGAGGTGTTAATCAACGTCGACCCTCCGGACTGATTAACGATTCCGGTTGTCCCGGCGGCCGCGCCGACCGTCAAGCGGGCGGCGTCTAGACTGGTTGACGCTGCACCGAGCTGCGAGATATTGATTGTCTGGATTCCGCCGGACCCGTTGCCGAGGATTATCCCGCCGGCGTTGGTCGTAAGATTGCCGACATTCAAAGTGCCGTTTGATAAGTTGTAGGTGCCGGCGCCCGTGCCGCCGTTGCCGAGAATCAGGTTGTTGCCGAGGGTGCCAATGTTGGCAGTGCCGCCCGTTTGCGCAATAAGGCCGGTGCTGCCAGTGCCGCGGCCCTCATAGAAATCGCTGCTGGCGTTGAAGGTGCCGCCGTTGATATCCAATTCTCCCCTGGCCGTGCCCGAACCGCTGCCGACGCGGCCGACTTCACCGCTGACGCCGTTTCCCGCGATATTGACCGTGCCTGAATCAAGAATGTAAAGACCGTTTCCGCCCGTCGCACCCTGTCCGCCGCCGATTTCAAGCCGGGAGGCGCCGATCGTCATGCTTGTCGTGCCGGCGAGGTCAGCGCCTTGCGTGAAGGTGCTCAGACCGCCGGTCGCGCCTCCGACTTGGCCGATATAGACGTACCCGGCGGCGTTGATCGCGCCGGTGCCATTGAGATTGTAGTTGTCCGTAGCGCCCGCGTTGAGGGCGATCGTGCCCATCTGGATTCCACCTGGCGTGGCGGGGATCGCAAGACCGGCATCCAACCCCGTCAAGGTCAATGTATCGCTCGTTTGGGTCACCGTGCCACCGGCCGCGCCGTCGAATAAGAGTCTGTCGATTGTGGGCGTGGTGCCCGCGGCCGAAGTGATGGTTGCCGTGCCGCCGTTGCCAATGTGGGCGTTGGCGCCATTCGTCGCCGAGAGCGGGCTCCCATTTGCGGGCACGGTCGCAGGCAACCAATTCGCCGCCGTGTTCCAGTCGGCCGGGCCAGCGACGTTCCATTGAACGTCGGTGGCCGCGTTGGCAACGCGCGCCTGGGCGAGCAAGAGCATGGCACACAGGCACGATCCCAGACGAACTACCCGAACGAGATTTGTCCGACCGGAGCGACGAACACTAGAACAGCCGGGGACTGTCCCCTTTTGCGGAGTCTTCGCAGCAAAAGGGGACTGTCCCCCTCTCCGCAGGCGGTTCTCGGATAGGCTCTTAGAGAAGCGGATCGGGTAGCGAGCAGCCATAGCAGGGACCGAACGTGGCGCAGCGACGAGCATAACTCCCCCAGTTGCGAATTAGTCCTCCGGCGAACTGACGCGCGCACGTGACGCGAATCTAGCTGCGCACTGGAAACCGAACCGAGAAAAAACGGGGAAACCACGAATCGATGGCTGGGTGGCCCAACCACCTTCCCCCCGCCTTACTTGCATTGAGCGGGGAGATCGACTCTAGCGATTGTGTAACAGACCTCGGAAGGCGTCCATGAGAAATTTCGCCTATTTGTTATGTTTTTTCGTATCATGCATAAATCGGGGGGCCGATCTCAAATTCGCCTGAGCGTTGATCGTTTCGCCGCTGTTTGGGGCCAGAATCCGGGGCCGCGCGGGCGGATCGTTGACCCGTCGGCCATATCACGACGCGGCGTCAACATCGCGAAGGCTAAAGAATTTGCCTCCAGCCTGGCATTCCACCGGCCGGCTGGCGCGTCAGACCGGTGGACAGCGGTTTGGTATCGCGATCGGTTCGCAAGCGAACCGGCTAACGCCGGCCGACTCGTGGTGCGTCTACGCTGCGGCGCTGTAGCCGATGGTGGCTAGCGGTCAGTTCGCCTGGCTGCTGATGGTTTCGCCGCCATTGCTGGTCGATAGCGCGCGCCACACGTCAAGATCGATCGTGTCGCTGAAGAAATGGACCGTGCCGTCGCAAAGCGAGGCGTTGACGCCCCCCGAATGTTTGCTGCGGGCGGCAAAGGACTGCAATTCAGTGGCGGAAGTGTTCACGCTGCACTTGATGCCGTTTTGCAAGTACTGGGCAGGGGGACAAAGCCGGGCCACGTCGTCGGGGATGTACGAATTCGGCGTGGTCCAGCCCTCAAAGGTTTGGCCCCCGAGCGCGGTCGTAAAATCCGACATCGGCCCGCCCCAACTGCCGGATGCCTGACTCGGTAGTTCGAGGATGGTGACGATCTCGGCCATCATGAGCGTATGGGACGTGCCGTCCTTGATGTCGCTAAGTCGGCTGCTGCGATGGCGGCTGAACGGCGCTCCCATGAACTGGACCGTGTTCTTTGTCGTCTGTCCGTAGTTCGTGTTGCCGAAGTTGACGGCGTAATTGCCTCGCCACCGCTCCCAAGTTTGGCCCGTGGTGACGTCCCACTCGTTCCGTTTAAGGCCATCGTCGGGGCAAGCATAAAGCGAAATATACGCCATGCGCGGCACGAGATTTACGGAAGAACTGAACTGCTGTTTGAAGTTGATTGTCTTGAACCATGTGGCCTGCTCGATGAAACCGCCGATCTGGGAATACCATCCGTGATCGTCCCACCAAGTGCCCGGCCCGGGACGCCCTGGATCGCCTGCCCAGGCGATCGCGCCCGGCGGCAGAACCTTCATCGCGGCCTGATAATTTTGCATAGCCAGGGCCAACTGCCTGACGTTATTGGCGCACTGAACTCTTCGCGCCGCCTCGCGAGCAGCCTGAATCGCCGGCAGCAAGAGAGCAACCAGGATGCCGATGATGGCGATCACCACCAAAAGTTCGACGAGCGTGAAACCTCGTCGCAATCTTGCGGCTTCGATACGCCTGTCAAAGTCCAGTGTCAGGCAGTTTTTCGCGTCCATAATCTCATCCACCTTTCCCGCTCTTGGCTGACGGCGTCGAATCCAGAGCAAACACCTGGTTCGGATTGTCGTCGCTGACTTCGATTTCGATTCCCGATTGATACTGATCGGGGATAATGCTTTTGATCTCGGGAAATACATTCCCCGGTTCGTGAATTATTTTTCCAGTCTCATGTGAGGCCAGAAAAATCACGCGGACCTTGCCGCGCGGCACTCGCTCGGCGGAGTATTGCCCGTCGTTGATTTCGGCGTCGTCGGGCTGCCCTCCCGCGGTGATTGGATAGAACTGGATTCGACCCTTCGCGATCGGCTGGCCATCGAGGGTCACGCGGCCGGCGAGCTTCGCCGTCGGGTGCGAATTCGTCGCCGGACCACAGCCGCCACAGAGAACCGCTGCGCCACAGAGAATCGCCGCGACCGCCAGAGCCAGCCAATGGATGCGCAGTGCGTTCATCGTTTCTGCACGTTCTCGAATGTTGCCAAGCTCGCGGCAGACGCTCCAAGCGTCAGCGACCTGTCAATTCACCGATCTCATGCCACCAGTGGGACGGGGCTCAACGACGGTCATGGTCTGGGCGCTCACCAGATCGTTGGCATGGATGGCATCAATCGAACGCCTTTATCCTAGAGCGATTGTTCACGGCCGAAAATGAGAAGATGCGTCTTTTTCATAAGGTTTTTAACCGCGCCGACCGGCGGCTTGTCGGTATCACGAAAGCAGGTGGTGAATCTTCGAGACGATTATCCCGCGGCGCGGCGCGTTTGAATCGCGGCGGCGCCGGCCTTTCAGGCCGATGCTGCTCGCAGTGCGGTCGGTGATTCGACAAACGACTCGGCGGAAATCTACATATCTGACGCTCGCGCGGCGGCGGGTCAGGCACGATGATCAGTTCGATATTGGCTCGGCGGCTGCCCGAAATGCCGCTTGAAGACGGCGCTAAGATACTCGACGTATTTGAAACCAGTGCGATCGGCGATGGAAGCCACCGACAGGTCGGTCTCCTCGAGGAGTTGTCTCGCCCGCTGTAGTTGGACGCGAAGAATTTCTTCGTGCGGCGTGTGGCCGAGCATTTTCTTGAAGCGGTTCTCCAAAACGCGCCGCGAAACGGGAATCGCCCGCAGCACGTCCGCCATTTTGATCCCATCGCAGGCATGATCGCGGATGAATCGGACAGCGCTCGAGACGTCGGGATCGGCGGTGGCCAACACGTCGCTCGATTGGCGCGTGACGATGCCGGTCGGCTTGATCAATCGCAAGCCTGCTTCTACTTTTCGACCCGCCATCAGTTGATCCAAAAGTTCGGCCGCATGATAACCTGCGCGGAGGGTGTCGGGAACGACGCTCGATAGTGGAGGGACGGCTAGACTGCAGAGCAGATCGTCGTTGTCGACGCCGACCACGGCGATTTCGTCGGGGACGGCGATCCCGGCCCGCCGGCAGATGTCGAGCACTTGCCGGCCGCGGACATCGTAACAAGCCATCAATCCACACGGCTTTCGCAACTTGCGAAGCCATACCGCGAGTTCCTTTGCCTTATGCTCCCAGGTGTCCGTTGGCGCGCACTTAAGGCCTGGGGGTGGAAACACCGACACGGTGCAGCCCGATTCCTCAGCCAATTGCGTAAACCAACGGTGGCGCTCGACTGACCATTGAAAGCCGCCCCCGCCGCAATAGGCCATGTGGCGAAACCCGCGCTCGAACAGGTGCTCGAAAGCCAGACGAGCGATGGCCTCGTTGTCGGTTTCCACACCGGGAAGATCGGGTATCAGGCGCTCCGCGCTGACATCGATCGCGTGCGCCCGGGTCTGGCGAACTGCCTTCGCGATCTGCGGGTTCTCGATGCGGGCGATAATCCCATCCCCGCGCCAAGAATTCAACCCGTTCGGCGGCGCATCGCCGCGTCCTAATTCCGGCAGATAGATCGACCACGGATCATGTTCGCGCAGATAGGCATAAATGCCGCGCAGCAAGCCACGGGCATAGGAATTGGACGTTTCGATCAATAGTGCGACTTCTGGGCGTTTGGCCATTGGCGGTGGAGACGAGTAAGCGAACGTGCGGCGTTCGGGGTGTGAGTTTGAAAGATCGTCCTAATCGGTTTTACGGCGGCAATTGCCGCAGGAGGAGCGACGCGGCTCGTTGCCGATCGGCGTCGGCCTCGGAGACCCGTCCTTTTTCTAGATATAGTTGATACCGCAGCGTGTAGGCGTCCGCGTCGTCCGGGTTGAGTCGAATGGCCTCGTCCGCGTCAGCCAACGCTTCGTCGAATCGCTTAACCCGGAACAAGGTCGCGGAGCGCTTCCGGTAAACCCGAGCCAGCTTCGCGCCGGGGCTCAAATTCGAGCCGCCGGCGACCGCCAAGTCCAACGTGCGCCGGATCAACTCGCTGTAGTCGGCAAGTGCCAGCTCGAATTTTTTCTGACGAAATTGAACGTCCCCGCGGTTCTCATAGGCTTGCAGTTCATCGGGAGAAATCCGGATCGCCTCCGAAAAATCGGCGATGGCTTCGCCAAGTTTTCCCCGTCGGGCGAGGACGTCGCCGCGATTGTTGTAGGCGTCGGCGAACTCGGTGTTGTGCTCGAGCGCTGCTGTATAGTCGGCGATGGCTTTGTCGAGATCCCCCATGTTTCGGTAAGCGACCCCGCGGTTGCAATATGCCAAAGCCGGGTTCGCCATGAGGTGGATCGCGGCATCGTAGTCCGTGATGCTGGCCTCGTAGCGGCCGCGTTCAAGCAGCAGATTCCCGCGAAATAGAAAGGCCTCGCCCGATTTAGGGTCGAGACGTATCGCGGCGCTGCTGTCCGCCAAGGCTTGATCGAATTGCTGGCGGAGCCGGCGGACCGATGCCCGTTTGATATACAGACGGGCGTCCTTGGGAGAAATCCGCAGCGCCGCTTCGTAGTCGGCCAAGGCTTCATTCAAAGCGCCCGTCCCGAACCGGCAGTCGCCGCGGCGGGAAAATGCATCGACTCGCTGGGGCGCGAGGGCAATCGCCTGATCATAGCGTTGGATGGCGGCTTGCGGATCGCCTGATGCGGAAAACGCATCCGCCTCGGTCAACAGCCTTTCGACGCGGTGGACATCGTCGTTCGACGGCGCCATTTCCGTTCTCAAGGTTTCGCTGGCCGTTGATTCGGGATGCACGACTGGCGCGGTTGGTCCGTCGGGCTTCGCGGCGCCGCAGCCGGCAAACAGCGGCGCAAGCATTAGCGACAACAAGCCGGCAGCGCACCCGAATCGCCGTGGAGGGGTGTGGCGCAGCAACGAAATCACCGACCAAAGTTTGCCCATTGGAAGATTTGCCTCTACGCGGGCGACCCGAACGGTCTGCGTGTTATCTCTGGCCAGTAGCTAAAGTGTATCCACAAATGGCGATGTTGTCAGCCGGCCAAGGCAGATCACCGCAGGCGTTTTACTTTTTCACACCACGAGGTTTTGGGCGACCACTTTAGTCACAAGCCCGAAGCGCAAGCGTGGGAATTCCCTTGGAAAGCCAGTTCCCTCGCTGGCGTGTCGGGCTAGTGTGGGTTCCCAAATTGAATAGGCGAAAAGCCGCGGGCGGATCACGGCGGGCCTCGAAGCCAGACGATCGTTATGGGACGCCTCACGGCGCCGGCCCACGCCCCGTTCCTTGGCGGATCGTCAATTGCCGGTCGACCTGGGGAGGGTCGAACTGCTCCCGTTTGCCGTCGGGCCAAGTCACCTCGAGCGCGTCAAGATGGTCGGCCTTGCCCAAGCCAAAGTGTGCCCGCGGGTCGCTGCTGCTTAGGTAGCTATAGGCGGAGAGGATGAGGCGAGTCCACTTGTGGTCGCCCGATCTCAGATCGATGCGCGCTCCCAAAGCATCGCGCTTGCCAGCGAGGGCCCGGACCAGGAGCCAGTGATTACCCTGAGTGGGAGCGACATTGCGATAGAGCCGCAGCGTATTGTCGAGCGTGTTGGTGACCAAATCGACACGGCCATCATTGTCGAAGTCGCCGAAAGCCAGGCCGCGGGTGGATTCAGCGCGGCGCGTGAAATCACCCCCTTGAGCGCTGACATCGGTGAAATGCCCCTGTCCATCGCCGCGGAACAACAGATTCGGCTCGGCGTAAGGGTTCCAAAACCGGCCAAGTTTCGCTTGGGGATAAATCGGCCCTCGCCGCACGCCGCCGTTGACCACGGCCAGGTCGAGATTGCCGTTGTTATCGAAATCGAAGAAACCACAGCCCCATCCCGTGTGAGTCAAGCCGGCGGCAGCCATGCCGGCGGCCGCGGAATTGTCCGCGAACATCCCCTTGCCGATCGGGCGGTAGAGTGTGTTCTTTTCACCCGTAATATGAGTGACGATCAACGACAGACTGCCGTCGTTGGCGATGTCGCCGATCCCAACTCCCATGCCGGCCTCCGGATTGCCGGCGCCGCTGAAGGCGACGCCGCGACTGAGGGCCTCGTCTTTGAAGGTGCCGTCGCGTTGATTAACCCACAGATTCTGTCGCTGCTCGTCGTTGGCGACGTAAATGTCGGGCCAACCACTACCGGCAAGATCGGCACATACTATTCCCCATCCGCGGCTGGGAGCGTCAATGCCGGCCTGAGCAGTGACGTCGGTGAAGGTGCCGTCGCGGTTGTTGTGGTAGAGCGAGGCGACGACTCCGCGGAATGTTTCCGGACCGCAGTATTCCGGTTGGCCTCCCTCGCCGCGGCACGAGCGAGACGGATCGAACTCGGCAAAATGAACGACAAACAGATCCAGCCAGCCGTCGCGATCGTAGTCGACCCAGGCGGCCGACGAACTCCAGAAAGGCTTTTCCGTCAGCAGACCGGCCTGTTTGGTGACGTCGGTGAAGGTGCCGTCGCCGTTGTTGTGAAATAACGAATTGTGACCGAAACGGGTGATGAAGACATCCGGAAAGCCATCGTTGTCGTAGTCGCCGATCGCCACTCCCATCGCATATCCGCGGCCACTGATTCCGCCGGCGCCCGGGACTTCCTTGAAGTTGCCATCCGGTTCCTGATGGAATAGGCGGTTGGGAACCAGGTCGTCGAAATGCCCCTGCGGGCCGTGACAGACTTTAAGAATATCGAGCCGGCCGTCGTTGTCGAAATAGAACACCGCCACGCCT
>DASZFO010000321.1 GCA_035939775.1 Pirellulales bacterium
TTTTCATCGTCAGCATTTCGGCGCGCCATTTTGCTTCGAATTCGCCAAGCGGCATGCCGACGAGCTGCTCGAAGCGTTCGATCGGCGGCTGGCTGGCGGCGGATCGCTCGACGAAGCGGTCGAGAGCTGGCGTTTCCAAGAGCGGCTGGCGGAATGCCAGGTAGAAGGCCAGTCCCCAGGAGTAAAGATAATAGCGCTGCGACGCCTTCCCGCCGCCGGCGTGCAACACGAGAAACTGGCCTTCGTCGGCCGTCAGTATTTCGGCCAACGAAAGCGCTTGCGGGCTGCGCAAATCCTGCTGGAGCGTTTTTAGGCGGGCGGCGTCCGGAGCATCAAGTCGCAGCGAACCGGATTCAAGTTGTCCCGTCTCGAACACCTGCGCCAGGCCTTCGTTGAGCCAGCGCGGCACGTCGTGATCCGATTGCGGATAGACGTAGTTCTCCAGATATGCGTGAAACGCTTCGTGAAACAGACGGGCGAACATCAACTCCGTCACGCGATCGAACTCTTCGACGTTCTTTCGCTCGGCCGCGTGAATCTGCAGGTCCAGATCATCCTGCTGCCGCTTGAAGCGGGCTTCGGCGGCATGAGCCAGCTTGATCTGATCGTCCTTGGTGAAGCCACCGCTCGCCAACTCCTTGCGGAATTGCACGAGGTAGTCAGGCATCTTGGCCGCCAGGCTCTCGGAATCCTTGCGAAGCTCTTTATGATGCTTGCGAACGTCGTCGAGTTGTCGCCCATAGGCCGACAATTCGCTGCCGGCCACCAGCAGATTTCGCGACGTCACATAGATGGCCGGGTTTTCCATCCGTAAACCGAGTTCGCGGAGATATGCCTGATATTCCTGAATCGCCCCGAAGAGCTTGATCGAGAGCGGGGCCGCGGGCCGCGCACGTCGCGGCGGCAGGATCTCGCAATAGGCCGAGAAGATCTGCTCGATTCGGAGGATCGATCGACGCGTGGTTTCCTCCTCGGCGGTGCTATCGACGATGAGCTTGGTCGTCGCGCCCGGCTCGGCCGAAAACAACGCCGGATTTTCGTAATGCCATACGACGGCATCGCCCTTTTCGGAACGACGCAGATCGAACGCGGGCAACGTTTCGTTTTCGAACTGACGGCGATTCTTGAAATCCTCGATCCGTTGCATCAACTGCTGCCGCTCCCCTTCGGGAAGGCGAATGATCTGTTCGATCCGCTCCTGTGGATAACGCCAATACATCACCAGATTCATGGGCCGGCCGGGGGGACGCCGAAACTCGACGAAATCGACCGAATCGGGATTCTCGGCGACGATCAAGCCCCGCAGCACTCGCCCCTTTTCCGGTGCCGTCGCACCGGCGCGGGGCGGCTGCGATTTCGAGTCCGATTTAAGGTGCAATTCCTCCATCGGCAGCTTCGAGAGGCCAGCCAGGTCGAGCCCAACTTGGCCCCAAACCGGACCGGCACCTGCAAAGACGACGATCCACCAGCCCAACATGGCGCATCGCGGCGATGGCATCAAGCCGTCGAGCATCGTGGTCATGAAAGCAATCCCCGTTGGGAACGATGGAAACGCAGCACCTCATCCGCCAGCTTCGTGCGCCGCGAGCAAGAAGTCAATTCGGCGCGCCACTGCAAAACTCCTTGGCCATTTGAGACGTAGCGGAATTCGCCAGGATTCCGGCGGGCCGCGGATCCGAAAGCCGGCGAGGCGACTCGCCAGGAATCTTTGCCACGCCATTCGGCGCGGCGCGACGTCACGGTGCTGTAAATGGCGTCAGACTGGCCGTTGGCGAAGCAACCGCCGCAGGAGCACCTCGTCCACTCGCCCGCGAAACCGCTCGCGGCCATCGATCGCGATCACCGGCACACACTGGCCGTATCGGGCCGCCAGTACCGGATCTCGGTCAACGTCGATCAAATAGACCTCCAGGCCGTATTTTTGCAAAAGCGATTTGGCGTCGTCGCATAAATGGCATCCAATTCGCGTATAAAGCACAACTTCTAAGGGGGTCTTGTTCATGGCAGCAATAGGCGCGATTTCACGCGGCAACCTTTCCGGAGGCAATGGAGGGGGTTCCCGGCTTTTCTGCCGGTCTGCCCAGTTTAAAATAAATTCGTGGGAAGGACTTTACGAAAGATAGCTGCTGCTGGTAAATTTCGACAATTCTTGGTATCGTCAACACTTAGGGTTAATGCGCAGATTGGCGACGTACTGCGGAGACAGCTTCGCGACATACTGGGGAGCCCGCGCGTCAATGCCGGCCACTCGGTTAGAACACGCGCGGCGCCGGAATCGGAATGCCCAACATATCCGTCGAGAAATTTCTAGAGTGCGTCGAAAAGAGCGAGTTGGTTGAGAAGAACCAGCTCACGCAAGTGCTGGCGGCGTTGAAAGAAGCCGATCCCTCGGCGCTGGCCGACGCCGAGCGCTTGGCCACAAAGCTCATCGACGCCAAACTGCTGACTCGTTGGCAGTGCGACAGCTTGTTGCAGGCCCGAACCACGAACTTCGTGCTGGGCCAGTACAAATTGCTCGGCATGCTCGGCAAGGGGGGCATGAGCAGCGTCTATCTCGGCGAGCATTTGCGGATGAAGATCTTGCGGGCGATCAAGGTCTTGCCCGTCAGCCGCGTCAACGACTCGTCGTACTTGGAGCGGTTCGATCAAGAGGCGACTGCAGCCGCCAGATTGAACCATCCGAATATCGTTCAGGCGTACGACATTGGCCAGCACAAACGATATCACTTCATCGTCATGGAGTACGTCGAGGGACGCGATCTCCAAGATGTGGTGAAAGACGATGGGCCGTTGGAATACGAATTGGCGGCCAACTATATTCGCCAGGCGGCAGAGGGGCTGGCTTACGCACATCATTCGGGGCTAATCCACCGCGACATCAAGCCGGCCAACCTGTTGGTCGATGGCCGTGGAATCGTCAAGCTGCTGGACCTTGGGCTGGCCCGGTATGTTGATGATAAGGCCCCATCCCTCACGATCGCGCACGATGAAAACGTGCTGGGGACCGCCGATTATTTGGCCCCAGAACAAGCGGTGGACAGTCATGGAGTCGATTCGAGAGCCGATATCTATAGTCTCGGTTGCACGCTTTACTACCTGTTGACCGGCCACCCGCCATTCCCCACCGGCACGCTGCCGCAACGAATTCACGCTCATCAAACGAGAGCCCCTGCGAGCATCTATATCGATCGCCGCGATGCGCCGCAGGCGCTAGTAGACGTTTGCAATCGGATGATGGCCAAGTCGCCGGAGGCCAGGTTCCAAACGGCAAAGGAAGTGGCGGACGCATTGGCCGCTTGGCTGGCGAACCGGTCGAAAGGCTCTGCGGGCAGCATCGGCGGAGGAGGCCGAGCGGAGCCAGGCGCCAGACCATCGGCCCCGCCGCGACGCACGGGGACCGCGGTCGCTCCCCCGCCGCGGCGCGACAAGCCGGGCAAATCGAACGACACGATCTCCGATAAGGAGAGCGAAACGTTCAAAGGACCTCCTACCGGACGACCGCAGCCGGCCACGACTGCTCAAGCCCGATCCGCCGGACCCGGCGGCAGCAGCAAGCTTGGCAAGTCTGGTCCGCTGAAGCCGGGAGATAGCGGCCGCGCCGCGGGCCGGTCGGGCAAACTTCCCACGGCTCGTGTTCTCGAACCGCCCGAGGATCCGGACGATCTGACGAGCGTGCTGTTCGGCACGTCGGCAATCGGCTCGAACAAGAGCCTGCCGCGCAAACTGACCGAGGCGCGACGCCCGACCAAGTCATCTTCGCTGCAGTTACCCGGCTGGTTCTGGTACGCTGTCGCCGGGGGATTGCTCGTCTCGACGGTCGTTATCGCAATCCTTCTGATGGTCAATCATAAGTTGTGATGCTGGCCGTGTTCCTATGCGAGGTTGCGCAAAATTCATCGCCGCTGCGCTCGTGCTGCCGGCCATCTCCACCGCCATCATGGCGACGGAACCCGCGAAATCCGAACTGGAAAACCGCTTTCGCGGCGCAGTCCATCCCTTCGTACAAACCTATTGCGTCGGCTGCCACGGCGGCGAGAAACCGAAGGGGGATATTGATCTTGCCCGCTACTCGACGTTCGATCGAGTTGTAAACGACGAGCGGCAATGGGCACGGGTGCTGGAAAAGCTTAAGGCCGGCGAGATGCCGCCCGACGAGGCGAAACGCCAGCCTCCGGAGCAGGCTCGCCGGGACGTCATCGCGTGGATTGCCGATCTCCGCAGCTTTGAAGCGCAGCAGAACGCCGGCGATCCTGGCGTGGTGCTTGCCCGGCGGCTCAGCAACTCCGAATACAACTACACGATCCGCGATCTGACCGGCGTCGATATCCAGCCGGCGAAGGAGTTCCCGGTCGATCCGGCCAATCAAGCCGGTTTCGACAATTCGGGCGAATCGCTCGCAATGTCGCAGTTTCTTTTGAAGAAATACCTGGAGGCCGCCCGCTTCATTTCCGAGCACCTCGTGCTCCGGCCCAATGGGCTGGCCTTCGCTCCGTATCCCGTGATCGCCGACACGGATCGCGATAAGTATTGCGTCAACCGGATCATCGACTTCTATCGGCGGCAGCCGACCGATCTGGCCGCGTACTTTCTGGCGGCGTGGCGATTCGAGAATCGGGCTGCTCTGGGCCGGCCTCAAGCCAGCCTCGATGACTTTGCCAGAGAGGAAAAGGCCAGCCCGAAGTACCTGGCGACCATCTATTCCGCTTTGACCGACAAGCGAGAGCCGATGGGCCCGATCGCGGCGTTGCAGGCAATGTGGAAAGCGCTGCCGGTCCCCGACGGCGCGCCGCACGAATCAACCCGCCGCGACTGCGACGAGATGCGTGACTTCGTGGTTGCGCTTCGTCAGAAAGTCAGGCCGGAGTTTGACAACCTGACCGCGCCGCGCATGCACAACGGCACTCAGCCGCTGGTGCTCTGGAAGGATCGCCAATATGCGACAACTCGTTTGACCTACGCTCCCGGCTCGGTATTGAATCTGAGCAAGTCGGACCTTACGACACGTGCCGCTGGCGCCGAGGTGTTGGCTATCCCATCCGACGAGCGTTCGCGCGAACGGTACGAAGAGGCCTTCAAGCGATTCTGCGCAATCTTCCCCGATGCCTTCTTTGTTTCGGAACGGGCGCGGGTCTACCTCAATCCTGAGAAGGAGAAGAAGCTCACCGGCAGGCTGCTCAACGCCGGCTTCCACAGCCAGTCGGGATACTTCCGCGATGATGCGCCGCTTTATGAATTGATCCTCAGTCCCGCGGAACAGCATGAACTGGATGAACTTTGGCAGGAGTTGGATTTCGTGGCCTCCGCGGCGATCCGGCAATACGCGTCGATGATTTGGTTCGAACGGAGCGATTCGAGCTTCATGCGCGGGCCGGAATTCGATTTCGTGCGGCCGGAGGACAAAGATTGCACGTCTGAAGTGAAGATCAAAAAGCTCGAAGAAGCGTTTCTGACCAAGGCCGGCGCGGCGGGGGCCAATCAGACGGCGCTCGACGCGATCCGCGATCATTTCGAGAACGTCAATGCGACCGTTCGCGGGATCGAGCGTGCCCGGCTGGCCGCGGAACCGAGTCATCTGGCGGCGCTCTTGGAAATCGCGCAGCGCGCGTATCGCCGTCCGCTGTCGCAGAGCGAGAAAGACGACCTCGTGGCGTTCTACGGCAGATTGCGAACGGACGACCATCTGGACCATGAACAAGCGGTGCGCGACACGTTGGTGAGCATCCTGATGTCGCCTTACTTCTGCTATCGGTTCAATGCAACGGAGCCGGGCGTCGGAGTGCAGCCCTTGTCGGATTATGAATTGGCCGGCCGGCTGAGTTACTTCCTCTGGTCGAGCATGCCCGACGAGCCGCTCTTGGCCCGTGCCGCGGCGGGCGATCTTCACAAGCCCGAAGTCTTGCTTGCCCAGGCTCGGCGGATGCTGCGGGATAGCCGCGTGCGCGGTCTGGCGACCGAGTTCGGCGGCAATTGGCTCGACTTCCGCCGTTTCGAGGAACAAAACAGCGTGGACCGCGGGCGTTTCCCCGATTTCACCAACGACCTGCGCGAGGCGATGTTCGAGGAGCCGATCCGATTTTTCGTCGATCTGGCGCAGCGCAATGGCTCGATCTTGGATTTTCTCGACGCCGATTACACGTTCGTCAACCCGGTGCTGGCCAGGCATTACGGCATGCCTCCGCTCGAGATCGCGCCCGACCAATGGACGCGAGTCGACGACGCGCGCCGCTTCGAGCGCGGCGGCCTGCTGCCGATGGCCGTCTTCATGACAAAAAACGCCCCGGGCTTGCGGACCAGTCCCGTGAAGCGCGGGTATTGGGTTGTGCGACGATTGTTGGGGGAAGAGATTCCCCCGCCCCCGGCGAATGTTCCGGCGCTTCCGCCCGATGAATCGAAGCTGGCGGATTTGACGCTTCCCCAAATGCTGGCCCGCCACCGCCAAGACAAGAACTGCACCACCTGCCACGAGCATTTCGATTCGGTCGGCTTGACCTTTGAGGGCTACGGACCCGTCGGCGAGCGGCGCACGCTCGATCTCGGCGGCAAGCCGGTCGAAAACCATTCCACCTTCCGCGACGGCAGCGAGGGAACCGGCCTCGATGGCCTGCGGAAGTATCTTCATGGCCGGCAGCGTGAATTCCTCGACAATCTGTGCCGCAAACTGCTAGCCTATGCATTGGGGCGCACGCTCCAAATTTCGGACGAATCAACCGTTGCGCGGCTGCACGCCGCGCTCGATGCCAACGGTAATCGCTTCGGCACACTGGTCGATACCATTGTCACCAGCCAGCAGTTCTTGAATAAGCGCCGCCAGGGCATCCCGACGCCAGAGGCTGAGAGAGCTGATAACAAGGATCAATCCCATGAACGATCGTAACGCAGCCCGTCGCGAGCGCATCTCCCGGCGAACCATCCTGCGCGGCGCCGGTGTGGCGATGGCTCTGCCTTGGCTGGAGTCGATCTCGGTCTGGGGTGCTGAAAGCTCTGCCGCGGCCGCCGTGGGCGACGGGTCTGCCGCCGTGGCCAGTTCGATGCCCAAGCGTTTCGGCTTGTTGTTTATGGCCGATGGCATCAATGCCAATCACTGGTCGGCCAAAGGCTCGGGCGCCGGCATGGAATTGGGCAAGAGCCTCCAGCCAATGGAAAAGCTCAAGACCAAAATGAATTTCGTCACCGGCCTGTTCAACAAGGCCTCGACCGGCGTTGGGATCCATCCGGGTCAGACGGGCAACTTGCTTTCGGGGGTTCGTCTGCAAAAGGGGGCTGAGTTGCACGGCGGCGTCAGCATGGATCAGGTGTTGGCCGCTCACCTTGAGGACCAAACCGTCCAGCCGAGCCTGGTGCTCGGCTGCGAGCAGCCGACCACGGGCTATCACGAGACCAACTTCTCGATGGCCTATAGCTCATATATCTCTTGGCAAAGCGCGACCTCGCCGGTTCCGCTGGAAGAATACCCGGCGCTGGCGTTCGACAGCCTGTTCGACAATCACGGGCAACAGCGGAATAAGAGCATTCTCGACCGCGTGCGCGAGCAGGCCGCCAGTTTGAGCCGGCAGGTGAGCGGCAGCGACAAAGCCAAGCTGGATGAGTATCTCAGCAGCGTGCGCGAAGTCGAAAAACGCGTCGCATCCGCTCGCGACGCCCAGCAGACGGCCCAGGAAAACGCCCTCGACCGCGGCCGGCCGCTGGCCGCCATGCAGCGTCCCGACAACGGGCTGCCGGAAGACATCCGCGAGCACATGCGGCTGATGTGCGACATCGTCGCCCTCGGTTTTCAAACCGACAAGACCCGCGTGGCCACGCTGCTCTTGTGTCGCGATATCTCGGGGCTGTGCTATCCGTTCCTCGACGTCCGCGCCTCGCACCACCCGGCGTCGCACAACGATTTGTCGGACGACTACGAGCGCATCTGCCGCTACTATTGCAGCCAGTTCGCCTATCTGGCGGGCAAGCTCGATGCGATGCGCGAGGGCGAAGGGACCGTGCTCGACCATTCCTGCATCGTGTTCATGTCGAATATGTGGTCCGGCACCCACCACGACTCGACCAAAGTCCCGCTGCTAACGGCCGGCGGATTGGGCGGAAGCCTCGAGACCGGTCGCGTATTGGACTATCTCGACAAAGGAGACGAGAACCGCAAGCTCTGCAGCTTGTATCTCTCTATCATGGACCGCATGGGCGTGCATCTCGATCGCTTCGGCGATGCCGACACACCACTTGCCGGATTCTAAGAGCGCCTAGTACATCCGGCGGGGATTGTCCCGCGTTTGCGAAGCGGTCGAAAAATCTCGTGAACCTCCCGGCACCGAGTGGCGCCCAATGAGTTGAATGGACGGGCAAGATCGTTGATTGACAATCTCACGTCGGCTCTCCATTATCGAATTACTGCAGTCAGCTCATCACGGATTCGGCGATGGGATCGACGTCCATGAAAATCGTTGATGGACTTCCTAGTTTTCTGGATTGTGCCGGATCGCTGACCCTACGGGTATGTGCAAGGTCGGCCGTGGTTCAGTGCGACCGTTTCATTGCTCGATTTTCCTTGTCAACCGGCAAGATGGATTGGGTTGTTGAACGAACGCCGGTTCGACTCGCAGAGACAATGAAACTCCCACGCTTCATCGGCCTCTTCAGTGCGAACTCTGTATTGTGGTTCAGTGAGCAAGTTGTTGCCGAGATCATCTCCATCGGTTGCGGTGGTGCGAGGATACTTGCTCGCGACGCGTTAACGGGGATTCAACTGTGGGAGCATTTCATTGCCATCCCGGATGCGGTCGATTGGGCAGAAGTCACTCCAGCGTGGTCCGGTGCACAGATCGAAGAGATTTACGGATTCATTGCCGATGATGCCGAACGCTTGGTCGTCCTATTGACCCGCCATACCCGAAGAACAAGGATCTATTCTCCGGCTGTGACAGTGAATACTATGCCGCCTTTTCGCTGCCAAACAGAGGCAGTTCGGTTCGAACCATCGACCGGCGAATTGATGTGGCGTGCGACATTTCAGGACGTTCACGTCGGAATAATTGCACGGAATTCATTCTCAGGTATTTGGGCAAGAAGCCCAAGGCTCGGAGTAATCGATTTTGAAACAGGAACGAACACTATTCTGCACGAACTTCCTCATTCGCTAGGGTGGCCGGTTTACGATGGCACTGAGATCGCCGTTCCCTGGTACTCTAAGAATGAGGTCGGCGTTGAATGGATAGATGTGAAGGGCCGCCATGTCCGCTCCGGAAACTGGCGCCATCCGCGTGCGACTCGGACCAAATTGCACCTGACGTGTGCTGGGATGGCTCTGCAGACGAGCGAACAGGGGCTTTGGTGGTTGGGCAAGGAATGCGTACCGTTATGGAACGTCAGAGCCAAGCCATACATTTACCGAGTGCATCGCATGTCTGATACCGACGTCTTCGTTGGAACGGACGGCAATGGTGGCCGGTTGTTGGCTTTCGATGCCGAGTCTGGACGGGAAACGCTAAACCTCAAGCCAGTCCTCGGCGGTGTCGGCGACCTTGCCAAAATTCCCGGCCAAACAATACTTGTCTCAACATTCCGCACATCTCGATCGTATTCGGCGCCCACCCACTTATTAGTCTTATCGATGATGGATCGACGTCATGCGTTGGATCAGGAATGTTTTCATCTGTTGGGGACATGGGAAGATGGCGTCGTCTGCCGAACCGGACGAGATGGCGATCGCATCGCGGTGATCAACTTGCGTTCACCAGAAACCGCCACGGTCTGAAGCTGCCGAGTCGCCGAGCCGTTCGCTGCTGACCAAGGGCACCATTCTAGATTTGCGTGGGTTTGGTGGCAGCCGGTGCGGCAACGGAGTTCGGTATTACGGTCGGTCGGCAACTGGTTCCCGGACAGGAATTCGCCGCAACCCGGCTTCCAAGCCCCTCGCCGCGGCAATAAAAAGTTCAGTAGCCATCCACTCGCGCCGACTTTGTAGAGTGTGGCTCTGTAACGAACCGGACGCCGCTATCGCTTCGTGCTTTGTACGTCGCACTTCGTACTTGATTCACGAGTGTGCTCCTGACAGCGACGCCGTGTTCACGGTCGTCTCGCCGTTTTCTCCGTGATGACGCAGGGCTCTTACGGGGCTTCCTTGCCGACGACGATGATGGTGAAAGTTCCGCCGCCGCGCCCAGGGCGGCCGCCGGGCGGCGCCGCCGGCGGGGTGGTCGGCGGGGTGATCGAGCCGGCGGCGGGCGGAGCCGCTCTGCGGTCCGAGGCGATCAAGAAGACTTGATTCGTCTTGGTGTCGAGCGTGCAGGTCTTGGCGCCCTGCATCGTATCGACCGTCTGCTCAACCTCGAATGTCTTGGGGTCTGTTTCCTTGATGATCGTCAGCTTGCCGTCGCCGGTCGAGGCGAAGGCTTCCATCGTGTTCGGGTTGAACGCCGCCGCGTCGATCCCTTTGCCAATCGGCAGTGTGGTAATGATCTTTCCGTCGTCCGCGTTCATGATCACCGCCGTCGCCGGATTGTGGCAGCAGACAAACAGGACGTGATTCTTCGCGTCCAGCGCGAGGCCGGCGGGGCCGCCTCCCTTGGAATCGAGGTCGTACTGCCCCGTTAGCTTATTCGTCTTGGAATCGACGACCGCGACTTTGCTCTTGTCTTCGAGGGTGATGTAGAGATGGCCAATGCCATCGCTGGCGCCTTGCTCCGGTGCGCCGCCGAGGTCGATCGTTCCCACGATCGAGCCGTCCTTGGTGTCGATCACCGTGGCGTTGGGGGCCGAGTGGCTAAGGATCAGGACGTGCTGCGTGGCGGGATCGAAGAGGATGCCGTCGGGCCGGCCCTCCACGGGAATGGTCTTGAGGGTCGCGAGCTTGTCGGTGTCCCACATGACGACCGGGTTGCTGCTGCAGAAACCATGCTTGTTCATCGTGTCGACCGCGGCGCCGTGCACTCGGTTGGTCGGCGTAATCGTGCCGACGGGTTTGAGCGTGTCCAGATCGTAGGCGTCGACGCGACCGCCGCGCGGGACGTACAGCTTGCGGCCATCGGCATCGGCGAAGACATAATCAAAGCCGCCAGCGCCTCCCACCGCCAGGGACTTGACGACTTTGTAAGCCTGCGCCGCGAGTGCGGCGGTCGGTGAGGACGTGCCGACGATGAGAATCGACGCGACGAGGTTCAACAACCAAAGAGCGGCACGCATGGCAAGAACTCCTATACCGGGCGGATGGGCGGTAAGCCGGACGGACGTTGTTCAACGGGAACACGTAAGAGCTAACATCCGGTCCGAAGGAAGTCAATGATCTTGAGATCATCGTGAAGCGGAATTTATCCGCGAGTGTTCATTGTCACCTGATCGAACGACCCACTTTGGAGGATTTCTTGAGCGAGGTCACCGTGGCGGGCGCTGCTGCATTGTCGCCGGCAGCCTCGTTGCCCAGAATCGCTTGCTCCGGCTGTCCCAAGCGCACGATAATGTGCTACGAGCAACTTCCCTGAGCGCCATGCCAGCAACGAAAGACCGAACCCATGCGAGTGCGTTGCCCGCATTGTCATGACCGCCTCGAAGTCGGCTCTGATGATCCGCTGACCGACATCACGTGCCCATCGTGCGGTAGTCATATTCAGTTGTTTCCGGGCGACTCGACCCATTCGTTGCGTCCGGAACCGCCGGCCTCATTTGGCCGCTTCGAGTTGTTGGAATGCGTCGGCACCGGGGGGTTTGGAACGGTTTGGAAAGCGCGTGACACGGAGTTAGAGCGGTTTGTCGCAGTCAAGATCCCTCATCTGGACAAATCGGGCGGCGGCGCGTCCGAGCCATTTTTGCGAGAAGCTCGGGCCGCTGCTCAACTCAGACATCCCAATATCGTCAGCATTCACGAAGTAGGGCGCGAGGAAGGCACGCTGTACATCGTGAGCGACTTCATTCAGGGAGTCAATCTGCGGGAATGGCTCAGCGGACAACGCCTCACGCCACGGGAGGCAGCCGAACTGTGCTCCACAATGGCTGGCGCGCTCCATCACGCGCATGAATCGGGCGTGATCCACCGGGACCTAAAGCCCGGCAACATCATGTTGGATGCAGAGGGAAAACCATACCTGACGGACTTTGGGTTGGCCAAGCGCGACGCGGACGAAATCACGATGACCCTCGACGGTAAGTTACTGGGCACCCCGATCTACATGTCCCCAGAACAAGCCGGTGGCAGGGGGCACGAGGCGGACTGCCGCTCGGACGTCTATTCCCTGGGCGTCATTCTCTACGAACTGCTCACCGGCGAGTTGCCATTTCGTGGCGAGCAGCGGATGCTTATCTGGCAGATCCAGCACGCCGAGCCTCGGGCCCTGCGGACCCTCGATAGTCGTGTTCCGGTCGATCTGGAAACGATCTGTCTGAAGTGCATGGAAAAGGACGCTTCACGACGCTATCCGACTGCGAAAGACCTCTCCGATGATCTCCACAGATTTCTGGAAGGCAAGCCGATCGCTGCGAGGCCCATTACGCGGCGAGAGCGGCTCTGGCGATCGTGCAAACGTTACCCGGCCATCGCCGCGCTGAGCGCGGCCGTCCTGGTCGCGCTCCTGATGGGGAGTGTGGTTTCCACTTATTTTGCAGTGCATGCCAACCAAAACGCCCGAAGCGCCGATCTCCAAGCGCAGAATGTGACTCGTGCGCTCTACGAATCGTACATCCAGCAAGTCGAGGCCAAGCGCGCCGAGCGAGCCCAAGGTTACCGCGAGACGGTCCGCCAATTGATCGATCGCGCCCGCAAACTCGATACGCCGGCCGTCGACCTCGATGAACTCCGCCAAGAAATGGTGCGGGCGATGGGTGATTTCGTCGGATCGTCACCGGTGACCGTCGAGGGTTTCCCATCCGATGCCACGGCGCTGGCGCTCAGTCCCGATGGCAGCCAACTGGCCATCGGGTTTAAGAATGGCTCCTTGTGGATTTGCGAAACGGCGACCGGAAAGCGTCTCTTTGCTTTGCCGTTGCGGCAGGCCAGCGTGCGCATGCTGCGATTCTCCGCCGACGGTCAAAAGATGGTAGCCGCGGATGCGAAGGGGTTCGTGCAGCAATGGATCTATGCCGACAGCAAGTGGATTGGACGAAGGACGTTTGATCTGGAGACTTCCGACGCGAACTATGGCGCCTCGCAAGACGACGACTCGATCGTCGCGTATCGCCAAGGCGCCGTCGAAGTGCGAGAAGCAGGCGACGGGCGGCGGTGGCGTTCCTTTCCCGTTTCCGATTGGACGGTCCGCAGCGCTGCACTGGATGCGGGTCGAACGCGGTTGGCCGTCGCTTACAACCGGGGAACCTCCGACGCCACGGAGTTGGCCGTCTGGGATTTAAAAGACAACAAGATCGTTTTCAACCGAGAATTCGACCGCGGTCTCGGTTGGATCTATCCCAACGGAATGGCCTTCAGCGGCGATTCGCGCCGGCTGGTGCTGGGCTTCGATCAAGGGCTGGTCGCGTATGACACGAGCGACTTTCGCCAGCTAACTCAAAGACGCTCGGACGCCGTCAAGGCCGTGACATTCAGCCCCAACAACCAGTATCTTGTCGCCGTCGAAAATCGTGGGCAGATCACGATGTGGAATGCGGCATCAGATCGAGAGGTCGCAACCTTGTTCAACTGGCGGAAAGCGGAAAGCGGGGAATGTCTGACGTTCAGCCGGGATGGCGCCGCGCTGGCCGAGTCCAATGGAGGGTCGGTTCGCGTTTGGAGCCTCGTCTCCGCGCCCGAAAAACTCGTTCTGCTCGGACACACGGGGGGAATACCGCGGGTCGAATTTCGCGGCGACGGCAAAATCTTGGCAACCGGAGGCAAAGATCAACGGGTGCGACTCTGGGAATGGAAGAACGGAAAAATGGTGGCGAGTATTCCGGAGCCCGGCCCCGTCCAAGCCGTTTCCTTTTCGCCGGATCAGCGGCTCTTGGCCGTCGGCTACTGGGAAGACAAGGACCAGGGCATCCAGATTCTCGACGTGGCTACCCGGAAGGTGGTCGTCACCACGCGGCATGACCTGGGCGACATCAATTCGTTGGCCTTGTTTGATCGCGAGGGACAACACTTTCTGGCGGGCAGCGGTGACTCCGGGCTATCGGTATGGCGCATGCAAATGGACAGACTTGCCCCCGAAGCGGTAAAGCTCGAACGCGTCGCGCATCAAGACGGCAACCGTTGCCTGAACCTGGCGGTTAGCCCCGACTCCCGCTGGATCTCCTGGGTGGACGACGGCAACACGATACGTCTCTGGGATGTTGTCCGATCGCAGCCACGCGAACTGCACGCGCCGAGGATGAATCAAGGCTGGCACGGACTGGCATTTGATTCGGCCGACCATAATCTCGTCTTCGTCTCAGACCAGGGAATGGCCGAGTTCTGGGACGTGGAGCGCGACGTCAACTCGTTTCGCTTGGGTGAGACAGGGTCCTTCAAAGCGCCGCAAATCGCCGTCAGCCCCGACGGACGATGGTTGGCGGGATTGGTCGAGCCGGACGTCGTCGAGGTGTGGGACATTAGGCAGCGAAAACGCGTCTATGCGTTCCGACCCGAGCGCAGCTCCGTATGGTCGTTGGCTTGGAGCCCGGAAAGTCAAGGCCTGGCCGTGGGTTTCTCCGATGGAGAGTTGGCGATCTGGAGCCTTTCGCTCATCCGCGAAGAGCTGAGTCAGATGGGACTTTCGGAAACAGGGCTCAGAAGAGAAAAGTAAACGCCAGATCGGAGTGGCCATTCACGCTCCGCGTGCGCCGCCCGATGTGAACGTGGAGGCCTCGGGCGCGGCGTATTTGCTTCCCTGCGGATCAAAACCTCGGCTCCTGCCTGAGCAAGTTGGGGAGCGTCTTGGCGTTGCCATGCACGGCGTAAATCGGCGTGCCTTGCTGGCTGACAATCCGTCCATTCCCGCGCCAAAAGGCTTCCCGCCTTCCCCGGCCGGCCAAACAGTAGTTCCAGCCCTCTTCGATCTCTAGCCAGCGTTCCGGATGAGTGTGGCAGTAAAGGTTGAAGCCGGTCTGGTCGCCCCAGTCGGTCGATCCGGCAAGTGCCGGCGATTCCCACGATGGAGCAGCGTAGCGGAGATAATCCAACATGGCCTGTGCGGTGCCGGCCGCGAAGCCCGCATTGAGAACGGGACTTTGCGAAAATAGCTCGAGTGCATTGCGTCGCGACAAGGGATCGCGAATCGAGAGCGTCCAGTCGTTCGCCACAGTGTTCAGCGAAAACGATACGGGTTCCCGCACTGCCAGAAGCTTGTCCGGATTGGCTCTCACCATGTCCCAGAGCGGCCGCAAGCTAGCTTGAAATATGACATCGCCAGCATCCCAATACGCGACCGGAGTGGCCGCCGGAAGCCGCGCGAGGACCGACTGGAAATCCCAGAGTCGTCGGCGCGCCGGAGAAATCCGATGTGGGGGAAGCGCGAGGACCTCGACGCGCGGCTCGCGCGACAAGGTGCTTCGCTCGCTGGGATACAGTCCGTAGACCACGGCCGTAACCCGCTCGTCATTTCCCGCCCGGCGCAACGATGCCAGGAATCGCCGCCGAAAGAGCCGAAAGTGGTGGCGGTCGAAGGCCGCCAGGATTCGGCCTTCCGCAGTGGCTCTCGAAACGCCGTTAGCGCTGTGCCCTTGTTGGGTATGCGATCGCTGACGGTCCTGGCCGGCGAGGTGCGTAGCGACCGCGCGCGGCTCATACGCGATCCCCAGTCCCTGCTTCCGCAAATCGTCGCAGCAGCATTGACATTCACATTTGGCGGGCTCCCAACGAAAGCGGATGCGTTGGACCGCAGTGCGGCGAAAGAGCGCTGCTCCCATGCCCACGTGCCCACTCCGTTGACCGGCGTGCGACTCGCGGAGGTAATCCGCCGCGAGGGCTCCAAACAGCGGTTTACGACGAAGTTGCTCGATGAGCTTGGCCACGCAATTCTCGCCCAACACGACGTCGTCATCCAGAAACATCACATAAGGGGATGTGCCGGCCAGCCGCGCCGCATTGCGCCCGCGAGCGATGGTCGCCCAGCGGTTGGCGTCTTCGGGCTGCGGCGCCGCGATGACGCGGTGCATCTTGATCTTAGCCCCGCCTTGCCGCGCGATTGCCGCGGCAACTTCCGCTCGCAGCGGGGCTTCCTTCGGGCTCAGAATGACAAGATCGACGTCAATTACCATGGATCGCTAACCGTCGCACGGGCCCGCGAGGTAGCCGAGGTACTCGGCACTTTCAGCGGCCGTGGCGCCGAACACAGCCTGGGTCATGACGGGTGCGTTCTCAGGGACGTAGACAATCGCCCGACTCCTCGCGGCTAGTTCGCGTCTCAGATCATCGCTGCTCGGCTTATACAGCCAATTTCCGTGTTTCCAATCCACGGCGTCCGTTGCTTCGGCGCAGGTATCGTGCAGCAAGAAAATCGCGGCGACGTGCTCCACTCGCACGTAGCGAACGATCGACGCGGAAGGCGGAGTCGACTTTCCGATGGCGATCAATTCGGTCCCCTTCGATATGCCGGGCATGCATTCGAAGTCGGGCGATGGTAGCCACACTGTGCCGACCGTGGGAAATGGCGAAGGAAGTGCCACGGTCCCCGGAAGAAAAAGGGCCGCCATCGGGAAGACCTGGAATTCATCGACCATGGCGCTTGTCCTTACTGATTAGAGTTCCGGAATTGGATTCAAGCGTCCCAATGAAGCGAAACGATCAGATTGTCCCCCTTGCCGGAGAAGAAGGCAGCCTGCTCGCTGACGTCATCGTAGCAGAAGCCGTAGCACTTATGATCGATCGAGTGTTCGTGGAGGAACTTGGAATACCAGTTGCAAGGTTCCGCTCGATAGAACTTCGCGCGATCGTTCCAATCCGCGGGGTCGGCCAGCACGTGGCGGTTGATCGCGGCGCAGAACTGCGGATTATTGGCAAGCACGCCCGTGCCCAGGAGGATTTCCTGGGTGTTCGGCTTCTTTACGCAACTGACGCGATTGCCGCCGTTGACCGCGGTGAATATCAAAGCGCCATTGTCGACCTTGCCGGACCATGCTCCGCTGGGAGTTTTCTTCTCCTCGGCATATAAAGTCCACACGTCGTCGACATATTTGGCGAAGTAG
>DASZFO010000322.1 GCA_035939775.1 Pirellulales bacterium
GTCGTCGAAATCCTTGACCACTTTCAATTCGACGATGATTGTTTCCTCGACCACCAGGTCCAACTTGTGGAGACCAATCTCGAGGTCATCGTAGTAGATGGGCACCTCGACCTGCTGTCTTGCTTGCAATCCTCTCTTCCGCAATTCAATCATCATCGCCGCTTCATATATCGACTCGATAAACCCCGGTCCCAACCGACGATGCACCTCAATCGCCGCCCCAATGATCTGCTCAGTCAAGGCTTCAAGTTCCAACGCCATCGTTCACTCCTCCTGCCTTCCTGGCTTCCTCATAAAAAACTCTTCGTAACAACTCTTCATCATTCATTCGGCTTGCCTTCTAAGCGCCGCTCGCTCCAGCGGGCGAAGAGCGAGAGGGGATAGCTCATCAGGAGATAGAGGACCGAGGTGATCGCCGCGAGTTGGACGATTGCGCCGGTGCTGAGCGCGAGGATCGAATAGCGCTTGGTGAGTTCCACGACCGTCACGACCGAGCAGACCGACGTGTCTTTGAACAACGCGATGAAATCGTTCGTCACCGGCGGGATCACGATCCGAAACGCCTGCGGCAGAATGATCCGCCGGATCGCCAGCGCGCGGCTCATCCCCAGCGACAGCGCCGCTTCCATCTGGCCGCGCGGCACTGCCTGCAAGCCGGCGCGGTAAATTTCCGCCTCGTAGGCCGAGTAGTTGATCGCCAGCCCGGCAATGGCGGCCACGAGCGCGGGAATCGCGATGCCGATCTTGGGGAGCAGAAAGAAGATCGCGTAGAGCTGGAGCATCAGCGGCGTGCCGCGGAGCAATTCGACGTACAGTCCGAGCAGCTTCGAGACGAGCCAGGGACCGTAGAGTCGGCCGATCGCCACCAGGATGCCGATGCCGATGGCCAGTGGCATCGACGTGACGGAGAGAAAGATCGTCATCCCAGCCGATTTCAGCAGCGTCGGCAAGTCGTCGCGGAGGATTTCGATAATCGAGACATCCGCCGCGGTCGCCACCGGCGTCTGGGCCTTACCGAGCGCGAGCATTTGAGCATCGCCGCCCAAATGCCAGCGATCATAAAGGGCCTTCAGGCGGCCATCGGTAATCATTCGGTCGAGCGCTTCATTGAGCGCGGAATGCAGGCGCAGCTCCTGCTTGCCGACCAGGGCGACGTAGTAGCCGCCGCCGACCAATCCGCCGGCCGCTTGCAAGTCGGGAAATCGCGGAAGATAGAAGGTCGCCGCGCAATCGTCCTGCACCGTGGCGTCGAGCACGCCGTTGGCGACGTGTTGCATCGCGTCGGTCGAGCCGTCGTAGCCGATCACCTCGATGTTCAGCTTCGACTGAGCGCGCACGTAGGTCTCGGCAGCCGAGCCGGTCAGCACGCCAATGCGAACTCGCTCAGCCGAATGCTCGAGCGACGACCAATCGCGAATCGGGCTGCCGCGACGCACGATCAGTTGCAAGCCGTAGACGTAGTACGGGCGCGTGCAGAGATAGTCGCGCTGCCTGGCGGGCGTCAGCTCATAGCCGTTGAGCACGAGGTCGATCGAGCCGTCGAGCAACAGAGGGAGCTTGTCCCACTGCCCTTGCTTGAACTGGGCCTTGACGTGCAATTCGCCGGCCAGCATCTCGGCCAACTCGACCTCGAACCCGCGGAGGACGTTGGGGTTCTTGTCGTCGGGAAAGACATACGGCCCGCCCCCTTCCTCGTCGGCGCCCCAAACGAGCGCGCCGCGGTGTTGGATGTCGTCAAGCGCATCGGCGGCGGCCGGTCGTGGCGTCGCGGAAACGATCAATCCCGCACAGACGACGGCAACTAATGCAAGCGGGCGCACAGAACGGCGCTTCATTTCGGCGAAAGGTCTCGGCAAGGTTTTGGAATCCACGGTTTCGTGTGAATCGGCTCCGCCAGTGTACACCTCATGCTCCGCGCGCGGAACCGGAAGGAACGCTACGGACGGAACGCCACAGAGGGCGTTCCCAGCCTTGCGCGAAGCCTTTTCCACGGCAAGCGGCGAAAGATGATCCGGCGATTCGGGTCGTAGGAGGCGAAGTTGGCGCCGGTAGCGCGTCAAACTTTCGCCACCTTCCAGGCGCGTCAAGGTTTGCCTAACGGTTGATGTAAACCATTCCGGGAAAATTACTTCCGGTGTCTCAAGGGGTCTTGCCGGCGCTGCCGATACGGTAGTTGTCCCGAAGAA